>NZ_JBFUIU010000574.1:0-5791 GCF_056401695.1 Variovorax sp. P4_D9 | reverse complement strand
GTGCTCTGCACCACCGGCGGCGTGCTGCACGGCGGCGCGTACATGGCCTTTGTCGACACGCTGGGCGCGGTCGGCACGGTCCTCAACATGCCGCAGGGCAAGCGAACCATCACGACCGATTCGAGCACCAAGTTCATCGGGGCGGCGCCGGTTAACACGACGATCGTCGGCGAGTGCGTCGCGCTTCACCGGGGCCGGCTCACCAAGGTGTGGCAGACCACGATCCGGTCTGCGGCGGGCAAGTTGTGCGCAGTCGTCACGCAGACCCAACTCATCATGGACGCCGTGCCCGCGAAGCCGGACGCATGAACCCGCCCCCTCTCACAAGGATTTCCATGCGAACCCTGGTGTTCATTGTCGCGGGCCTAGCGCTTTGGGCTGGTTGCCTGGGCGCGGCAAGACTGCTCTCCAGCGGCCTCGCCGACGCCATGCGCATGGCGACCATCGCTTTCGTCGCGCTGTGGTTCGTGATCGCAGCCGCCAACATGTGGTTCGGCGTGGCGAAGGCGGGCTATTCGGTCGCCGACGAGCTGCCGATCTTTCTTCCTCTCTTCGGCCTGCCGGCTGCGGTGGCCGTCCTCGTCAAGTGGAAGTTCTGGTGATGGACAACACGCTGGCGGTCCTTCTGAGCGCCGTCTTCGTGGTGCTCGGCCTGTGGCACTTTTACATGGCGGCGTTCAGTGTCGGCGGCGGCGGAGGCGCGGTGCCGAGCGTCGACGGCAAGCCGTTGTTCGTGCCATCAACCCGCTCGACGGTCACGGTCGGCGTCGTGCTGCTTCTCTTTGCGCTGCTTGTCGCAGCGACCTCCGGAATGCTTTCGGTCGGTCTGCCCGCGCGCCTTCTATCTTGGCTCTCGTACGCGCTCGCCCTGGGGCTCTTGGCCCGGGCGATCGGAGACTTCCGGTACATGGGGTTCTTCAAGCGGGTTCGCGGCACCCGCTTCGCGAGGATGGACACGATTCTGCACTCACCCTTGTGTCTGCTCCTGGCGGCCGGCGTGGCCACCGTCGCTTTCAGGGGCGCCGCCCCGACGCCTGCGCCTTGATTCAGGAGGCACCATGGACACCGATCTGGACAGCATGTCGCGCGACCAGCTCGTCGCAGGAAGCCTAAAGCTGACGCTCGCCGGACGCAGACCGATGGTTCGCGCTTGTCCCCGAGCCGCTACCTGGCCCCGTTGGCAAATGGTGTTGGCATGGGGCTGAGCCCCGCCGGCGTCGGGTTGCTGCTCCGCACCGGCTCAGCGCGCGCGGGCGGCACATCGGGCTCGGCATCGCCTGCAAGTTCGCCCCGGAATAGACCGCCTGGGGCGCAATCGACGCCACTGCGGCCGGAGGTGCCGGCACGTTCACGCCGGGTAGCTCCGGAGCCTTCTTCGGTGCGGTTGGCACCGCGACAACCTGTTGAGTCTGCTGCTTCGGACCCACCAGCAGGATCCCGGCGCCAGCGGCGGCGATCGCGTCGTCGCTTACGACCCAGGTGCCCGTGTTGGGCACGCGGGTCAGGCTGATTCGTTCCCCGGATTCCCAGGTGCAATTGAAGACTATTGGGGGCGGCGGTGCGTCGGCGGGCGCAAAGGGATCTGGATCGCGTTCCCTGCGCTCATCGCAACCGCGCAGCGGCTGGCGGTGCGCAAGTTCATTGATCTCCGCGAATTTGCCTCCCGAGAGAGTGAAGGGCACCCCGGCGTTGATCAGGCGTCCAACAAACGCCGTCGCCCTGCCAAACAGGCTGCGGTAGTGAACGTCGTGATAATCCTTGGCGGCGCGATTCAGGCCGCGATGCTCGGCTGGGCATCGACCATCAGCGTCAGCAGCGGCAACGCCTCCGACTCGGCCGTGCCGCCGGAAATGGCAAGCCTGACTTTGATCTGCATGGCCAAGCTCCARGGGCGCGCTAGACATAATTTTCCCAGCCGGCGTACTCGACATAGACCAGCCAATCGCAGTGGGAACTCGCAAGTGATCGTCTGCAAACGCCACCGTTGGAATCGCTCTCTACGGGTGATGAACGACCTTGGCCACAATCCGCACGGCCACGAAATTTGTATCGGCAAAACTCCCAGTAGAAGTGACAACGCCGATAGTCGTCATACCGGCCTGGTATGCGCCCCCATTCGCGTTGGACAGTAGAAAACCGCCGTCTGACGCCGTTTGGGGGGCAAAGAGCGCAAAATAGGTTCCCGGCTCCAGCGGGACGTCGTCCAACGCGGCGCTCTCCATGGACACGGTCAGCGGGTCGTTGTCATGCGTCAGAGGGACGGCGGCGATCAGCAGGCGCGGATCAGGCGCGCCGTTGATCGAGCGACGAATCTGCACCACAAACGGCAGCGTGTTCGGGCACTGGGGGACCGCGATTATCACGGCGCAGTTATTCACCAAGGCCTCGATCTTCGTCAGGACCGATCGTTGTGTCAGCGTGAATTGCGGTCCGACAAAGTTGGTACCGCCTATCGCCAGCCCCCCGGAACCAAAGACGCTAAATGTGGTGCGAGGGGTCGCGGTACCCGCCGTATCGAGCACGGTGTAGACCTGAGCGCGGACTCCAGCGGATGGCACTAGCGAAAGCGCCAAGAACAGCAGCGCGGCCCCTACGCCCGCTCTCTTGAAGCCGTGTGACACCTGCGCGACGAAGTTCAAAGTAGCTTGATCCATGTCGAATCTCCTGGAATTCCGCTTCGGCGGTCATTTGAAGGTTGGTGCGCTTCAGGAAGGTTGTAATTTCGTTTGCTTATTGCAACCCTGGCAGGGATTACAGGGTCAAAAAACCGTCGTGCTCATCGTGATTGGGTTCGCAGCGGGAGACGTGGTGCTGTCATGCGCCTTCAGTCTTGCGTCACAAGCGCCACAATGGCGCGGAGCACGAGCCACAGCACCGCCGCTCCCAGCAGTGCCAGTCCCGCGACGGTCAGTGTCAGGGCTCGCGTGCCATGCTGCCGCGAGGGTGTCGTGATTCTCATAGCGAGCCCCTTTGATCGTTGGGACCTTGGGTCGGGCAGGTACTGATTCCGAACAGGCTGTAAGCGGGACAGAAACCAATGAAGCCCGTGGCGAGCGGTAGGACTCCGAGGTAGCCCCACAGACCGATCAAGCCTTCGAGCGCCAGTCCTATGAGCGTGAGGCCAACGGCCACGCGCAGCATCGGGTCGATGATTCCATAATTTCGATTCACGGCCTGCACTCCTGCTTTTGGAGGGGAATGCCGCATGGTGCGCCTGTCGCGTACACGCCGGCTTGCGGTGCATCAAACTTTGCCGACGGAGTCGTCCAATACCAGAACCATGCGCCGCACTCCTGAGAATTCCGGCTCGATCGGGTCGACCTTGAATCCCATGGTGCGAGCGAGCTTGAGCATGCGGGTGTTCTCGCACAACACGAGTCCCACGAGCCGGCAATCCCGCGGCTCCTTGCGTGTTCGATCAGTTGATCGAACAGCAGCTTGCCGAGGCCCAATCCCTTGAGGTCGGAGCGCACGATGAGGGAGAACTCGGCTCGTTTGGTCCGGGTCGCACCGGTGGGACTTGCCGCTTCGGAGCTTGCGATCGCCATATTGCGCGCATGGCACAACGTGCGTGCCGCGCCGCTGTCAAATCCGACCCGACCACCTACTTCCACGCGCCATGCGTGCGGACCGATGGACCGAAGGTCCTGCCGGCGATGACCAGCGCAGATTCGATTCCATGATTGCGCAACGTCTCGATGCGAAATCGACCGCGCAGCCCTTGGCGACGCCGCCGAAATCCAAGAGGACCGGCTGAGCGGCCACCGCACAAGGGTCGATGCGCCCCGGCTAAGTGATTGCCAATGGCGTGCACGCCTCAGCACCCTGATCGTGTGCGGGTCGACAACCACCGTGATGCGCGCCTGCTTCGCTTCGACAGATCTTGGCGGGGTGGCTTCGAACCCAATGCAGTCGTGACATCTTTGACGCGAAGCTCGCTGCGGTAGTACACCCCCAACATCTGGATACGCTCGATATTGGGCGCGGCAGGCCGCGGTCTCACTCAGTCAGAACATCGGCGCGCAACAGCAGGCCTTTCTGAAGGACCAACCCGATCGCCTTGGCAGTCTTGGTGTTGATGACCAGTTCGAACGTCGTGGGTTGCTCGACAGGCAAATCCCCGGGATACGCGCCTTTGAGAATCCTGTCGACGTAGCTTGCTGCCCGGTAGAACTGCTCCCCCAGGTTCGGGCCGTAGCTCATCAACGCGCCGACCTGAACGGGTTCCCGGGTCGAGAACAGCGTGGGCAATTTCTGCTGGACGGCAAGTTCGGCGATCCTTCGCGCCTGTGAGAAAAACAACCCGTCTCCGAGCACGATCAGGGCTTGCACCGGACCTCGTTCTTGTTTGATCAAGCCGAAGACGGCCTCGATCTGCTGGGCGCTCGCCGCTTGGAGGGGAAGGATCCGCACGGCCTCCCGGGCAGCCACCTGGATGTTCCTCAAGTAAACAGGGTGGCCCGGGTGACCCGGATTCATCATGACGGCGACGGTTGAGAGGCGCGCAATCGCATCGCGCAGAAACTCCAGGTACTTGTAGCTGAGGTCGGCGCCGACGCTCGACACCCCGGTCACGTTGCCTCCTGGCCGTGACAGACTCTTAACAACGCCGAACATGAGCGGATCGCCGCTCGCTGCGAAGACGATGGGGAGGGTCGTCGTAGCTTGCCGCATGACCCGGATGGCGGCGGGTCCAGCGGCCACGATCACATCCAGCTTCTGCTCCAACAACTCTGCTGCGAGATCGGGAAGTCGCGCGTACTCGCTCTCTGCCCATCGGGGCTCGATAACGATGTTCCGGCCCTCCACATATCCAAGGTCACGCAGGCCCGCCCGAAGTCGATCCAGCCGGACGCTCGCGATGCTCGCTGAGGTGGTGTCCAGGTATCCAAGGCGCACCGTCTTCAATTGTCGTTGCGCGAGCGCGGCGTGCGAGGCACAGCCCGCGCCAATCGCGAGCGTCATGATTTTTCTTCTGAGGCTGTTCACTCCGCCGGATCCTTGTTCTCCGTCACCACGGGGAGTGAAGCAAGTATCGTCCGTAGCCAGCCTTCGCGCCAGCAGGTCGTATTTGAGAGAGCGGAGCGTGGCGGGGGCGTGGCCGCCCGCCCGCTATGCGCCAACGACCGGGGCCGGGGGACGCAAGCAATCCGAACTCGGGGTAATCGTATCCTCGATAAAAATTGATACGGTCACTGCAAGAAAACTAAAGCGCGACAAGCGCTTGCGAATCGCATACTGGTGTCCAAGGGCGCTCCGCGCAAGGTGTTGATTTCGAAGGGGAAATCTACCGTGTCAATCGACAGGAAAGGTACGAGCACCCCACTTAGGCGCACCGCCGGAGCCCTGGGCCGCCGCCTGACGGCGAGTGGCCGGCGACTCGGAAATGTGCCTGGCATAGACCGCCAGCACGATGCGCTCGGATTGAACCAGGTACTCGTCGAGCGCCGCAGCTGCACCGGGAAAGTTGCCGGCTTCAGCAAGTTCGAGGATCTTCATGTTCATGTCGACGTAGGGCGCGTGCAAGAACTCGGCGTCGCGCAAGAAGCCGAAGGCCAGGCGCAGTTCGGCAAGCACCGGGGCGAACAACAGGTTGAGCCGTTCGCTGTCGGCCAGCTCGACGATGGCCATGTGAAATGCCATGTTGGCGGTACCCACGCCGACCCAGTCGCCGCTGTCCCGGCAGCGAAGCTGGGCTTCCAGCGCCTCGCGCATCTTCTTCTTGGCCGGGTGGCGCGGGTAGGCCTGCGAAAGTGCCTGACATTCAATCAGCCGGCGAACTCGGTAGATG
>NZ_JBFUIU010000573.1:0-5795 GCF_056401695.1 Variovorax sp. P4_D9 | reverse complement strand
TGCATATCCATCTCAATGCTCCCCGACAGATGTGGCTACTTAGCCGAAGGCGGTATTGCCGCCTCGCGGTCCACCATCATCTGCATCATCATTTCCATCATGTCCATACGCTGCATCATGTTCTTCTGCATGGACGGGCCGCCGGGCATCGAGGACATGCCCCCGCCTTGCATCGGCATGCCACCGCCCATCTGTCCCATCATCGCCATGCCGTCCTGCATCGCCTTCATATGGTCTTTCATCAACGCGGCGCGCTCTGCCGGCGTCTTGGCGGCCATCATCTTCTGGTGCATCTCCCGCATCGTCTTCATTTGCTGGTCGAACTTGGCCGGGTCGACTCTCGGTGCGCTTTCAGCCGCCGGCGGATGTGCGCCGTGTTCTTCGGCCTGCTTGGCTCCCCAGCCGGGAAATGAGGAGCAGCCGGCAAGCGTGAACGCTGCGGCCGCAGCCAAGATACCAATGGGCTTCATGGTTCCTCACTTTGTGAGTTGAGCGCCCGGGGGACAGCGCTAGATGGCGCCACATTGCTCGCAAGGACCGCCTTCGCCCTTGACGCAAGTCAAGATAGGTGCCGCTAGGCGGCCTGTCGATCAAGCGCTACAAATACGAAATGAACACTCTCACCCACCGTGGCGTGCTGGCGGCCATCGCTGCCGCGGCGCTTTTCGGCGCCGGTACGCCGGTCGCCAAACTGCTGCTTGCGCACACGAGTCCTTGGTTGTTGGCGGGCTTTCTCTACCTTGGCTCTGGCGTGGGGCTGTGGGTCTGGCGCCTTCTATCGCGCGCGCCAGAGGTTCGGCTCCAGCGGACCGAGCTCGGATGGCTCGCGGGCGCCGTCGTCGCAGGGGGGATGCTCGGACCCCTTCTGCTGATGACTGGGCTGACAGGCATGGCTGCAGCCGACGCTTCATTGCTTCTGAACGCCGAAGGCGTTTTCACCGCCCTCCTTGCCTGGTTCGTGTTCAAGGAGAACTTCGACCGGCGTATTGCACTGGGAATGATTGCCATCGTGGCGGGTGCCGCCATCCTCAGTTGGCCTCGCAAGGCAGGTGTCGGCGCCCTCTGGCCTTCGTTAGCGGTGCTAGGCGCCTGCCTGGCTTGGGCGGTCGACAACAATCTCACCCGCAAGGTATCGGTGGCCGACGCGTCGTTCATCGCCATGACCAAGGGCTTGGTAGCCGGCGCAACGAATCTCGCGCTCGCGGTCGCCACAGGCGCGATCTGGCCGTCGACCGGGGTGGTCGCCGGGGCAGCACTTCTGGGCCTGTTGAGCTACGGCACCAGCCTTGTGCTTTTCGTCGTCGCATTGCGCCACCTCGGAACGGCACGCACGGGCGCCTATTTTTCTGTTGCGCCGTTCTTTGGCGCGGTCCTGGCCATCGGACTGATCGGAGAGCCCCTCACGGTGGGGCTGGTTGCGGCGGGCATCCTGATGGCCATCGGCGTCTGGCTGCACCTGACCGAGCGACATCGCCATTGGCACGCTCATGCGCCGCTGGAGCACAGCCACGAGCACGCACACGATGCGCATCACCAGCATGCCCATGTCGATGGCTCATCGGACGCGACCCGGCATACGCATTGGCATCGCCATGAACCCTTGGCGCATGAACACGAGCACTTTCCGGACATCCACCATCAGCACCCGCATCCTCACTGAGCCGAGGCGGGCACCGCGTGGTCAAGGCGCCCTCCTGGCGGCTCGGGCGTTCATCGCGAAACCCAGAATGATGATGGCGGCGACCACCAGTTGCGCACCGAGGACCTGGGTGGACGGGAAAACACCCAGGAAATCGATGCGCGGCGTGTGGGTGGCATGGGCGCTGATCCATCCCGCCTCTTGGAGCGCCGCGACGCCCTTGCCGGTCAGAACGACCGCAAGAACGGCGACCAACATGGAACTCCAGGAGAAGAATTTGCCGATGGGAAGTCGGGCACTGAATTTCAGGAGCGCAAGCGCCACCGCGGCCAGAACCGCCAGACCCGCCACCAGGCCACCCAGAACGGCCGCGTGGTTGCCTTGCTCCCACAGCGCCGCGTAGAAAAGGATGGTCTCGAACACCTCCCGGTACACCGCGATGAAGGAAAGGCTGAATATGAAGAACGCCGACTTGCGATCCAGCGCTGCCGACAGTTTTTCGTGGATGTATTGCTGCCACATGCCAGCCATGCTCTTTTGGTGCATCCACAAGCCGACGCTCAGAAGCACCGCCGCCGCGAAGAGCGACGACAGGCCTTCGGTGACTTCGCGGCTGGCGCCGCTCACGTTCACGATGTAGGTTGCTACGGCCCAGGTCGCTGCACCGAGCGCCAGCGCAGCCACCCAGCCGGCGTGCACATACGGGAGCATGTCGACTCTCTCCGCCTTGCGGAGAAAGGCGACCATGGCCACCACGACCAGCAGCGCCTCGAGGCCTTCGCGAAGAAGAATCGTGAAGCTTCCCAAGAATGCGGCAGTAGGGTCCTCGGCGCCTGTCGACAACAGCCCCTCCGCCTCCTTGAACAAGGCATCGATCCGCACGGTCTGCGCATGCAGGTCGGAAAAGGCCGCCTTGCTGGCAATGAGCGAGCGGAACTCGCTCATCGCGGTTTCAATGCGGCGCAGCAGCACGGCGTCGCGCGTGGCCAGCGTGGGTTCGAGGGGCTCGACCCCGTCCAGATACGCTGAAAGCGCGAGGTCGGCTGCGCGCTTCAAGTCCTTCTTGCTGTACGCCTCTTCACTCCGGGCAAGGCGCTGACGGGCGACATCGAAGGTCAAGGCGCGATTCTGGACGACGGCCTCCGGGTGGGCATGGAGGTAGGCCATCGCGGCCGCGGCAGGCCCCTCCCCCACCACTTTCCCGAGATCCGCTTCGGTGGTCCGGGCCAAGCCGTCCAGGCTCCCGAGCTGTGCGCGCACAGCTGAGTTTTCCTTCCACACGTTCTCGCCGGCCGTGACATCTTCTTGCTTGTGAGCGAACTGCCCGATGTAGAACGCCAGCGCCCAACGGTCTGCCTCGGGAAGGGAGGCAAAGCTCGCCATGGGCGTGCCCTCGATGCCTTGACTGATGACCTGGTACAGGGCGAAGGCGCTGCGCTCGCGAGCCCGGGTTGGGTCGGTGAAGGCAACAGGCGGCGGTTCCAATCGCGCGCCCAGCGGACCGTCCCCCTTGCCGCCGACACCGTGACAGGCTGCACACTGCGCCTGGTAAATGGCTGCCGCAGCGGCCAGGTTCGGAGGAGCGGCCGGTGAAGACGACACCGGATAGACAGCGAGAAGATGATTGCCCAGCGATTTGGCGAGCGTTTCAACGCGCGCAGGGTCTTCGCGAGCCTCGATAGCARCCGCGAGGACGCCCGCCTCCGCCACCAAGGCAGGCTGCTCTGGGTGGGCTTCCAGTGCAGCCAGCTTCGTTTGGCTGGCCCTGGCAAACTCGCGCATCTCCGCGAACTCGGAGGGGCTGAGAACTGCGCCGTCCTTGACCGCACCCCGGTAATCCACGGCCAGGTAGTCGAGCAGTTGCCAGATGCGCCTGACGTCGTCCTCGCCGGCGTGCGCAAGCGCCGCCGACAAAAATAGCGCCGCACACACGAAACCCATTCGACAAAGGTTTCTGAAGCCGGTCATAAAGACGACCAATGCAAATAAGAATTATTCTAATCCAAGGGTCCTGAGAACGCTGGGCTATTGCACCGCAACAAAAACCATCGACATCGGGCTCCGGACCGGAGTCACCGGCTCAAGGTGGTGAGACTCCATACGATGGCTACAAGCTGGGCGACGTTGATCAGGATTACGGTGATGTGCGTTCTGCGGAATCCTGGAATTGCATCCATGTAGTTCGACTGGATCTGCGCTCCGAGCGAATCCATCTTGGGAATGACCTTCTTGCGCAGGACGATGGCAATCAACGCCAGCACTGCAGCACCCACCGCAAGCCCTGGGCGACCGGCAATCGCATAGCTGATCGCCGTTGCCGTCGCAGTCACGAATGCGGCGACATAGTAGATGTTGAAGAAGCCACGCACAAAGCGGGCGTCAAGCGGCGTGTCGTGCTTCAGGATCAGAAGCGGAATGGAACCCATGATGAAGTAGGCCGTCGTGACGAGCAGTGCCACGGTAAAGCCCAGGGCGACAAACATGGCAGCGGACATCTTCGTTTTCCTCGCCCGGCGCGCGTTTCAGTCCAGTGCCAGAAAATGGTGGACCACCGGCGCCTCCGGCCCGATGTGGAAGCGCACCACCTCGTGCTGCAGGTCGGCATCGGCCTTCGACACCCGCTGGTGCTGGCGCAGGTGCTCGGCCCACGACTCGACCAGGAACCACTCCATCAGGCGCTCGGGCTCCTGGGTGTGCTCGGTGATGCCCCAGGCATAGGCGCCGTCGCGGCGGCGCTCCATCGACATCGTCTTGAGCGCCTGCAGGAAGGCCGGCCGGTCTTCCTTGCGGATGCGGTATTCGATCTGCACCATGACCGGCCCACGGTCGTTCGCGACCGGCTCGTTGAGCAAGGGCTCGGGCCAGTGGTTGGAGGCCTGCAGGTCGGCGTCGCCGGCCGGCAGCCGGATGCGATGGAAGACGAAGGCCACCGCCGTCAAGCCGGCGGCACCGGCCAGCAAAGTGACCGGCACACCGATCTTCTGCGCCACCAGCCCCCAGCCGAGACTGCCCGCGGCCATCGCGCCATTGAAGACGGTCAGGTAGATCGCCAGCCCCCGGCCGCGCACCCAGTTCGGCAGCACGCCCTGGGCCACGCCGTTGAGCGTGGTGAGCGCGATGATCCAGCCGCTGCCCAGCGCCAGCATGAGCATGACGGCCAGCCATTGCGGCGGCGCGCTCGCGAGCAGCGCCATCACCAGCGCCGACAAAAGCGATGCGAGCAGCACCAGGCCGTCGGCGTCGAGCTTGGTGCGCAGCCGCGGCAGCAGCAAGGCGCCGACGATCGCCCCGACGCCGACCGCGCCGAGCATCAGGCCGTAGAAGCCGGCCGTGCCGCCCAGCATCCGGCGCGCCACCAGCGGCAGCAGCGCCCAGACCGAACTCGCGAACAGGAAGAACACGGCGGCGCGCAGCAGCACCACGTGCAGTTCGCGGCTCGCGCGGGCGTAGCGCAGGCCGGCGCGGAACGCGCCGAAGAACTGCTCCGACAGGCCGCTGTCGGGCGTCGCCGGCCGCTTCCACCACAGCAGCGCGGCAACCACGAACACGTAGCTCAGCACGTCGGCGCCATAGGCCGTGGCCGCGCCGAAGCTCGCCAGCAGCAGGCCGCCGGCGGCCGGGCCGATGGCGCGCGCGATGTTGATGCCGAGCGAATTCAGCGCCACCGCATTCTTGAGGTCGGCGCGCGGCACCAGCTCGGGCACGATCGACTGCCAGGTCGGCCCCATCAGCGCGGCGCCAATGCCGCCGACGAAGGTCAGYGCGATCAGGTATTCGACCGTCAGGGCCTTGGTGCTGGCGAGCAGCAGCAGCGTGCCGCTGACCGCCGCTAGCACCAGCTGGATGAAGATCAGGAAGCGGCGCCGGTCGAGGATGTCGGACAGCACGCCGGCCGGTATCGCCAGCAGGAAGATCGGCAGCGTGGCGGCGGTCTGCACCAGGGCCACCGCGGTCGGGCTGGCCGACAGCTCGGTGACCATCCAGGCGCTGGCGACGTCGCGCATGAAGCTGCCGATGTTGCCCAGCACGGTGGCCGCCCACAGCACGGCGAACACGGGCTGGCGCAGAGGCGCGAAGCTGCCGCTCGGTGCGGCAGAGGCCGAGGCTGGGGTCGAAGGGTCAGTGCTCATCGTGGGCCCGCAGATCATGCCAGGCG
>NZ_JBFUIU010000572.1:0-5800 GCF_056401695.1 Variovorax sp. P4_D9 | reverse complement strand
ATGCCGACCAGCACCGCGAATGTCGCCACGGACAATGCAAGGGTCAGGAGCGAAGTCTCGGGAACATGGTGCAGGACGCTCAGGACATCGGCGGAGAATCCTAGCTTGGTGATGTGGATGCCAAGGAGCTTCGGCACCTGGTCCAGCACGATCACGAGCCCGACCCCTGCCTTGAAGCCCGTCAGGACCGGCGCGGAGATGAAGTTGGCACGAAGCCGAGCCGCATCAGCCGCGCCAGGATCAACATCACGCCGACCAGCGCGGTCAAGGTGGCGGTGGCCGTCACGACCTTCGCAGGGTCGCCGTCCGGCACGATCAGGCCGAGCTGCATCGCGGTCAGGATCCCCAGGGTGGCCGTCGAGCTGACGCTGAGCACGCGCGACGATCCGAACAGTGCGTAGACGGCCATCGGAATGAAGGCCGTGTAGAGCCCGACGGCGACCGGCAGTCCGGCCACCGTCGCGTAGGCCATGGCCTTGGGCAGGACCACCGTGGCCGCGGTGATGTAGGCGATCACGTCGAGGCGCAATGCCGGCGGGTCCGGCAGGCTCATGGTGGACTCCTCGTCGACTGAATGGTCTCCCTCGCGGCCTCATTCAACCCAACGTGGTCCCGTGGACCCTTGATCCAGCGCATGGCGCGGACCGCAGTCGACCCGCTCGACAGCGAAGATCTGAAGCGCCCGGACGGCGTCCTGCAGATGCCCAGGACTACTTCGCCTGGCCGTCGAGCCGGCGGTTTGCGTCGAGCGCATAGACGACCTGCTTGTCATCCGCAGACTTGTGATGAGCGCCGTTTTCTGCCGAAGGCAAGGCGGCCGTGCCGTAGACCTCGCGCTCGAGTCTCTTCGCGCGCTCCGCGTACATGCGGGCCAACGCGCCATGGTGCTCTGCGGCGGCCTGGTGCTCGATGCGCGCCAGGTGCGCCTCTTCGAGCAATGTCATGACACGCCGAAGGTGGCCGTTTCGACTGGGCTGAAAAAAGCTGAACATCAGTCCCTCCATTAATTGGAAGCCATCGAAGAAACAGCTTTTTACTTCAATAGCGCTCGCTGCGCTTGCGACCGGCCTAAAGAGGTAGGCTTTCCGGACGAATCCTGCCAACTGCACCAAAGGACAGTGGCGAGGCCCTGGTGGCGCTCGTATGCTCGGCGGGCGCCGATCGTGACGCTTCACCTGCAAGCAAGAGCACGTCATCCAGGAGATCGCCTTGAAAACCAAATTACTCGTAGCCACCCTGCTGACCCTGTCGATGGCCGCACCAGGCATCCGTGCGCAGACCGACCCGTCGACCCCCGCCAAGCCGGTCGAGGCGGCGGTCAATCCGGCTTCGATCCAGGCCCTCAAGGACATGGGCGCCCATCTGCAGACGCTCAGGCGCTTCCATGTATCGACCAGCCTGACCGGAGAGCTCGTGCTGGCCGACGGCCAGAAGCTGCAGCACACGGCGACCGCCGACATCGATGTTTAACGTCCGGAACAAGCTGCGTGCCCGCATGTTCAGCATCCGGTCCGAGCGCATCATTTTCTTCAACGGCGAGAAGGCCACGATCTATCTGCCGGCGCAGAAGTACTACTCGACCGTCGATTTCGCGGGCAATGTCGACGCGCTGGTCAGCAAGCTGGAGGAACGGTACGGGGTCGAGATTCCGTTGTCCGACCTGTTTCTTTGGGGCACGCCGGCCGCGCTGCTCGACAAGATCGATTCGGCCATGAAGGCTGGCCAGGATTTCATCGGCAACGACTTGTGTGATCACTTCGCCTTCCGCCAGGGAAATTTCGACTGGCAGATCTGGATCACGACCGGAAGCAAGCCTTTGCCGCGCAAGCTCTTGATCACCAATCGGGCCGACGACGCGCGTCCGCAGTCGGTCTCCCTCATCGACTGGAACCTGAATCCGAGCTTCAAGGACGACATCTTCAGGTTCGTGCCGCGCACGGGCGCCAAAGAGGTGGAACTTCGCGCCTTGGAAGGCAAAGTAAGGGAGAGTGATCATGAAGCAATCATTCGGCAAGTTGTTCCTGTTGCCTCTGGCGGTGCTGTTCATGACTGGCTTCGGGCTGGCGCCCGAGTCTGAGGTGAGGGGCGGCGGCGGAGGTATGGGTGGGGGTGGACACGCCGGAGAGCCCGGGCCGGAGGCAGCGGTGGCGCCAGCAGGCAGGTCAACAACAGCAACCGCGACGTGCGGACCAACAACGTCCGCAGCACCAGAGTCAACAACGTGAACGTGAACCGGAACGTCAACGTCAACGTGAACAACCGCGGCGGCTGGGACAACGACTACCATCCGGTCGCGACCGCGGCTGCAGTCACTGCCGGGGTCGCGGTGACTGCCGCGGTGGTGGGCTAGATGGTCAATACCGTGCCAGCCGGCTGCGTCCCGGTCAACTATGGCGGCCTGATCTACCAGCAGTGCGGCAGCCTCTGGTACCAGCCCCAGGGTGCGCAATACGTCGTGATCAATCCGCCTTATTGAGGCGGCCCGGTCTCCGTCGCCATGAGCGCCCAGGAAATGATCATGCTCGCCGTGCAGGCGAGCATCGTGATCACCGTATTCGGCTTCGGCCTGGCCGCCACGCTCGACGATGTGCTGTACGTGGTGCGCCGTCCCGCGCACTTCCTGCGTTCCTTCGTGGCRATGTTCGTGGTGATGCCACTGCTGGCCATCGCGCTCGAAAGGGCCTTCGACCTGCGGCACGAGATCGAGGTCGCGCTGGTGGCGCTGTCGCTGTCGCCGGTGCCGCCCTTGCTGGTGAAGAAGCAGGGCAAGGCGGGCGGACGGCAGTCCTATGCGCTGGGCTTGCTGGTGACCATGGGGGTGCTGTCGTTGGCGATTGTGCCGCTGGGCGTGATGCTCATGACGCAGGCCTTCGGTCGCCAGTTCGAGATGCCCCTGGCCGGCATCGCGAAGGTGATCCTGAAGGCGCTGATCGTGCCGCTCACTGCCGGCATGGTGGTGGGGGCCGTGCTGCCCAAGGTGGCCGCCCGAATCGCCCGACCGGCCGCGATCGTCGGCATCGTGCTGCTGGCCGTGGTGGCGCTGCTGATCGTTTTCGCCAGCCGGCATGCGATCCTGGCGCTGGTCGGCAACGGCACGATCGTCGCTCTGACGGGCTTCATCGTCGTCGGGCTGGCGGCCGGCCACTGGCTGGGCGGGCCCGACAAGGAGGATCGCGTGGTGCTGGCGCTGTCGACCGCATCGCGCCATCCGGGCATCGCGCTGGCGCTTGCGACCTTCAACTTTCCGAACGAGCCCGGCGTGACCGCGGCGATCCTGCTGTACCTTCTGGTCAATGTCGTGGTGTCGCTGGTCTACGTGAACTGGCAGCGCAAGCGCATCGGGTCGGCGGCGCCGGGCTGAGCCTCTCGCATGGGCGGGCTACAGGAACATGCCCAACAGCTTTTCCAGCACCTTGTCGAAGGGCAGTAGGGCCAGAGCGACGACGCCGAATGGCAGGGCCGTCGCCACGCCGTGCGACAGCTGCGCAGGTCAATCGAAACCAGCCGCATCCGGTAGGCCTTCTCGACCGACTGGAAGGTCAGCCACGGCCGAGAAGTCCGTAGACCGGCGCCTGCGCCGGCGGGACGATACCGCGATCGCGGAAGGTGCGGGCCAGCGCGCCCAGGCGCGGGATGCACACCACCTCGGCCAGCACTAGCAGCGGCGCCACGATCAGCGAGCGCGCATGCACCGAGGCATCTCGAAGAAAAGCCTGCCACGTGGCCTCGTTCCCTGCCGCCAGAGCCACCAGCGCGAGCGCCAAAAGTGGCAGCCAGCCGACCGCAATGACGATCGCCGCGCGCAGCACGACGCGCCGGTGCTGCGGATCGAATCGCCCCCAGTGCCGCAGCGGCGCAGAGGCGGGCCGCCATCGAAAAGCAAGAGTTCCTGTGCGGGGGGGGCGGGGAGGGAGCGGCGATCTTCAGCTGAGCAGCAACCACACCGCACTGACCGCCCCCAGCGCAATGATGGCGATCGTCAACACCGTGACGGAAGTCGAGCTCGGCTCGAAGCGGGCTTCGACGATCTGGAGGTGCACGCGGCGGTAGCGCACCAGGGCCCACAGCAGCAGCACGATGCCGACCAGCACCATGCCCAGGCCGACGTTGGCCGCGTCGCGAAGGGGGAACGCCGCCTGGTTCAGCTTCTCCGTATCGCCGCGCTGCTGCAGGAAGATGCTGAAGCGGTTGATCGTGATGCCGAAGCTCATGAGCGAGAGCGCCGTGCGAAGGTAGGCCAAGTGCGTGCGTTCTTTGGCCAGGTGCGAGCGTGCATCCGCGAGGGCGGTGCGCTGCTCCGCCAACTGGGTCGAGATGTTGCCGGGTGGTGCGGGAGCGTTCATGGTGCCTCCTTATGCGCGCGCCGGTGGTTTTACCTGTATCCGGCTGCGTCCGGAACTGGTCTTTGGTTGAGTCGGGACCTGATCGCGTTCATTGCCGCCATGCAGCCGGATCGCGTCGAGCAGATCGTCGCCGGCGCGCGCAAGCGCTTGATCGCGAAGAAATCCGGGAGAGCAAGGAATGGCTCGCAGAGGCGTGTTTGGAAGACACAACTGATAGTGGTGCGGGATCGATGTTTGCCCATTGGCCGAAGGTGCAACCGCACCTGCCCCTTGGGGCAATCCGGCGACCGACGGAGCAGCGGCTACCGTCGCTGTCGCGGTCCCGGAAGACTAGACGGTCACCACGACAGGCAACTGCACCGCCGGCATCGTGGCGAGATCCTCTCGCTGGGGCATGGAGATCTGCGCTCCTGCCCTTGTGACGCAGACTGCGGCGGCCTGGATGCCGAGCGACACCCCGGCGTCGAGGGCCTCGCCTCTGGCAAGGGCGGCGCAGAGCGCGYCGATGAAGGTGTCTCCCGCCGCGGTGGTGTCGACTGCCCGCACCGACAGTGCCGGGAAGTGGCGGCAGGCTCCGGCGTTCGCAACCAGAGCGCCCTGGCTTCCCATCGTCAGGATCACCTGGGAGGGCCCGCGGCGGCGCAGCAGTTCGGCCGCGCTGGCCGCGCTGGCGATGTCGTCGACGGCGATGCCGCACAGCATGGCGGCTTCCGTTTCGTTCAGCACCATGATGTCGACCAGCTTCCAAAGCACATCCGGCAGCGGCTGTGCGGGGGCCGGATTCAGCACGACCGTGCAGCCGCAATCTCGTGCGAGCGCGGCCGCCTCGCATACCGCGGCCATCGGCACCTCGAGTTGCAGTGAGACGATTCGCGCAGCCTCGAGAACAGGGCGCAGCTTTTGCGCGTCCTCGACGCTGACGGACGCATTCGCGCCGGGGACCAGTGCGATCCGGTTCTGGGCGTCATCGTCGACCATGATCAGGGCCACGCCGGTGGCCACCGCATCGGTGGCGACATCGCGGGTGTCCACGTGGTCGGCCTCCAGCGATGTCTTGAGCTCAGACCCGAACGCGTCGTCGCCGATGCGCCCGACCATCGCAACTCGTGCACCCAGGCGGGCGCATGCCACCGCCTGGTTGGCGCCCTTGCCGCCGGGCGTCTGGATCATCGAATGGGCCTGCAAGGTCTCGCCGGCCTCCGGCGCGCGCGGCACCCGGACCACCAGGTCCATGTTGAGGCTGCCGAAGACGACCACCTCGGGGCGGGTGGAGTCGAGGCTCAAGATTCCGCGTCCATCTCGTGGAGCTTTTCCACGCGGCGGCGGAAGTCTTCGTCCTCCGCCGCGAAGCGTGCCCCCAGGTAGGCCGTGATGAGATCGGTGGCAAGCCAGGGGCCGACGATCTGCGCGCCGATGCACATCACGTTGACGTCGTCGTGCTCAACCGACTGATGGGC
>NZ_JBFUIU010000571.1:0-5821 GCF_056401695.1 Variovorax sp. P4_D9 | reverse complement strand
TGGTGGTCCTTGGCGTGCGTCTTGAAGTGAGGCGTGAGCTCGTTGATGCGGGCGGTCAGCAGTGCGACTTGCACTTCGGGGCTGCCGGTGTCGTTGGCGGCGCGGGCGTTGTCCTTGACAACTTCGGCCTTGATGGAGGCTGCGATCATTGTGTTTCCTTCGTTCCGGTCCCGAGGTTCTCGGGATGTTTGACTTGCGGTGTGCGCTGGAACTGCACCCACCGTGCGCTCTGCGGCATGCAAAGCTTTGGAATTATATACTGAGTCGCCCCCAGGTTGCCCGGCACCTCGTGTCCCGGGCGCCCACCCCCTACCGGGGGCAACACCAGAGGCCCGGCAAAGCCGGTTCCTCGGTGTTTCACCAAGGGGGCTGCGCCTGCCGGTCAGCGCTGGGCCGCCAACCAGCGCTTGAGGCGCTCGACGCCCTCGACCAGGCGGCTGGGGTCCCTCGACGCGAAGCACCAGCGCAGCCAGCCCTGGGCTTCGGGGGCGAAGGCGTTGCCGGGGGCCAGGCCGAGGCCGGCCTCGACCACCAGGCGCTTGGCGACCTCGAGCGAATCGCCGAAGCCCTCGAGCTGGAAGAAGGCGTACATGCCGCCGCGCGCCGGCGCCACCTTGACGCCCGGGACATCGGCCAGCAGGGGCAGCAGCGTGTCGCGGCAGGCCTTGAGGTGGGCCACGATCCTCGGCGTGATCTCGTCGCCGTGGGCCAGCGCCGCGATGCCCGCGCGCTGCGTGAAGACGCTGGCGCAGGAGGTGTTGAACTCGATCAGCTTGCCCATGCCGTCCATCAGGGCCGGCGGCAGCACCAGCCAGCCGAGCCGCCAGCCGGTCATTAGGAAGCTCTTGCTGAAGCTGTGGGCGACCACGAGCCGGTCGTCGGCGCCCGCGATGTCGAGGAAGCTGGGCGCGCAGCCGTTGGGCGTCGGCTCGTAGTAGAGCCGCTCATAGACCTCGTCGGCCAGGATCCAGGTGCCGGTGCCGCGGCAATGGTCGAGGATGGCCTGCTGCTCGGCCCTCGTCAGCGTCCAGCCGGTCGGGTTGTTGGGCGCATTGACGATCAAAAGCCGGGTGGCCGGCGTGACGGCGGCGCGCAGCGCGTCCAGGTCGAGCGTCCACTGCCCCGCCTTCGGCACCAGCGAAACGCAGCGCACGCGGGCGCCGAGGATGGCGGGCTGCGCCGTGAGGTTCGGCCACACCGGCGTGACCGCCACCACTTCGTCGCCGGCATCAACCAGTGCCTGCACCGCCAGCATCAGCGCGCTGACGCCGCCCGAGGTGATCGCGATGCGCGCGGCCTCGATCTTCGGATGCAGCCCGCTCATGTAGGCGGCGACCGCCTCCCGCAGCTCGGGCAATCCGAGGTTGTGGGCATAGAAGGTCTCGCCGCGCTGCAGCGAGTCGATGGCGGCCTGGCGGACCACCTCGGGCGTGACCTCGTCGCTCTCGCCGAACCAGAAGGCCAGCACGTCGCTGCGGCCAAGGCCGGCATTGGCCACCTCGCGGATCTTCGAGGCTTCGAGGTTTTGAATCGCTTCACGCATGATCGTCATTCCTGCAGTTGAGTTTGCCGCCGCGCGACATCAGGTGCGCTGCATCTTGCAATTTGTAGGCATCTCGGCGCGATCGGCCGGAATGGTCTTCACGACCCGGAAGCCGTAGCCCGAGCCTTCGACATCGAACTTCACGCCGGGCGCGCCTTGCCGATCCATGACGCCCACCACCAGCGACTGCTGGAACTGGTGGTCGGCGGCCCGCATGCGGCCACGTTGTCCAGCCAGGGTGACGTCGGCCTTCTCGAGGGCTCGCGCGACCGCCACCGCATCGACGCTGCCGGCCCGCTCGTACGCCTGTGCCAGTGCCTCGATCATGAGCTGCATGCGCATGTGGATGTAGTCGTCCTCGGCCTTGGGGAAGCGGGTGCGGAAGGACCGGTAGAAGGCCTCGGACTGCGGCGTCTGCACATTCGGCAACCAGTCGGCGACGGCGAACACCCGGCCGACGCCGGCCTCGCCGATGGCCGCGGGCGCACCGAGCGCGTTGCCGTAGAAGGTGTAAAAGGTGCCGTTGAAGCCCGTCTCGCGGGCCGYCTTGACGAGCAGCGTCAGGTCATTGCCCCAGTTGCCCGTGATGACGCCTTGGGCGCCGCTCGCGAGGATCTTGCTGGCATACGGCGCGAAGTCCTTCACTCTGCCGATCGGGTGCAGTTCCTCGCCGACGATCTTCACGTCGGGCCGGCGCACGCCGAGTTGCCGCCGGGATTCGCGCAGCACCGCTTGCCCGAAGCTGTAGTCCTGCCCGATCAGGTAGACCCGCTGCAGCGCCTTGTCTTCCTGCAGCACCTGCATCAGCGCGGTGACGCGCATGTCGGCATGGGCGTCGAAACGGAAGTGCCAGAAGCTGCAGCGCTCGTTGGTGAGCGTCGGATCGACCGCCGCGTAGTTGAGGTACAGCACCCGCCGGGACGGATCGCGCGCATTGTGCTTCTCGATGGCGTCGATCAACGCGCCCGCCGCCGCCGAGGAATTGCCCTGCATCACGATCCGCGCACCGCCGTCGATCGCGGCCCGCAGCGCCGACAGGGCCTCTTCGTTCTGGCTCTTGCTGTCGTAGCGAACCAGTTCGAGCAGCCGCGGGCCGCCGGGCAGCTTGACGCCGCCCCGATCGTTGACGCGTTCGACCGCCCACAGCAGATTGCGAAAGGAGGCCTCGCCGGTATTGGCGAAGGGGCCGCTCAGGCCTTCGATCATCGCGATGCGGATCGCGGGCCTGGCCTGCGCGCGCAACACCGGCACCGTGCTCGCGCATAGCGCCAAGGCGGCCAATTTCAAGGCCTTGCGGCGCCAAATAAAGCTCGAAGTCATTGTCTTGAATCCCCTCCCGCCGCGCCTAGATGGGAAGGCATGCGGCACTGTTCTTGTTGAAACGCCGCGCAGTGTAAGGGACACACATTCTTGTCCCGATTGTCAATCACTCAGGAGTCTCACCATGTTCTTCACACCCGCAGTCCGCACCGCCCGCTACGTTCCTCGCGCCTACGACCGCAGCCTGGAGCGCTTCGTCAGCGAAGCCTTCGCCGGTGTCCAGCGTTCGCTCAACGTCGAGCAGGACGACAAGACGTGGACCCTCACGCTCGACGTGCCCGGCCTGTCGCGCGACGACCTGAGCATCGGCATCGAAGGCGCCGTGGTCCGCATCGAAAGCAAGGCCGAAGCCAAGCGCCGGGTCAAGGCCGCCTACGAACTGCCGCAGGACATCGACGTCGCCACCAGCGAAGCCAAGCTCGAAAATGGCGTACTGAGCCTGAAGCTCGGCAAGCGGGTTCCGGTTAGTAACGTCGCCCAACTCGCCATCAACTGACGCGAATGAGATGCATTGCGCCCGGATCGATCCGGGCGCAATGCATCCAAATACCCGTCTCTGTAACTTTCTGTTGCGGTCTTGGTCAAGTTTATCGCTCACAATAAGTGCGAAATTCGTCACGTTCTGTGACGTGTTTTTCAATGCTTTCTTCTTAAATTAGCGTCCGAAATCGTCGAACTGCGGTGGCAGCAGGTAGCGGGCGCCCGATCGAAGCGCCATGAAAACGCACTTGAAGTTCGCAAAGAGCCACACCCGATCCGACACGCTGCTGGTATTCCTTCCGGGCGCTTTCCTGAAGCCGGAGGAATTCGAACGCGAGGGTTTCGTCAACGCCATCCGGGAACGCGAATTCGAGGCCGACGCCCTGCTGGTCGACGCCGACGTCTCCTACTACTACGACCAGACCTTCATCGAGCGGCTGCATCAAGACGTGCTCCAGCCGCAGCGGGCCGTGGGTTACCAGTCGATCTGGCTGGTGGGTATTTCTATCGGCGGCTTCGGCGCCTTGATCCACGAACTGGCGAAGCCCGGCGCGGTCGACGGCATAGTCGCGCTGGCACCCTACCTGGGCCGGCGGCCGATCGGGGCCGAGATCCACAAGGCCGGCGGGCTGCGCGCCTGGAAGGCGCCCGAAGGCCCGTCGCCGGACGAGGAAGTCGACCGCAAGCTGTGGCCGTGGCTGCAGCAATACGCCTCGCCCCAGCGCGCCCAGCACCTGCCTCCGCTGTACCTGGGCTTCGGGCTCAGCGATCGCTTCGCCTCCAATCACCGCCTGCTGGCCGAAGCGCTTCCGCCCGACCATGTGTTCACCACCGAAGGCGGCCATGACTGGCCGCAGTGGTCGCAACTCTGGCGCAAGATGCTCGACGTGCTGCCGCTGCCGTCGCTGGCCCGCGAAAGTGTCAGGCGGCCTGCAGCGGCGAATCAAGCGATGCCAATGGCCATCGCGGCCTGACGTCGAAGGCGTAGTGCCCGGTCGGCGCCTGGACCCCGCCCGCGAGCCGCATCGCCGCGGCCATCGCGATCATCGCGCCGTTGTCGGTGCACAGGTGAAGCTCCGGGTAGTGCACCCGGATCCCCCGTTTCGCGCAGGCCGCATCGAGTTGCTGGCGCAGCATGCGGTTGGCGCCGACGCCGCCGGCCACCACGAAGCGGTCGAGCCCGGTCTGCTCGATGGCCGCCATCGACTTCTTCAGCAGCACGTCGACGATCGCGGCCTGGGTCGAGGCGGCCAGATCGGCCTTGCGGGCCTCGAGCTGGTCGCCGAGCTTCCTGGCCTGGGTCAGCACCGCGGTCTTCAGTCCGGCGAAGGAGAAATCCAGGTTGCCGCTGTGCATCAGCGGACGCGGCAGCTTAAAGGCCTCGGCATCGCCTGACTCGGCCAGCCTGGCGAGCCAGGGGCCGCCGGGATAAGGCAGGCCCATGAGCTTGGCGCTCTTGTCGAAAGCCTCGCCGGCGGCATCGTCGATGGTCTCGCCGAGCAGCTCGTAGCGCCCGACCCCGTCGACCCGCATCAGCTGCGTGTGGCCGCCCGACACCAGCAGCGCGACGAACGGAAACTCGGGCGGATCGGCGCTCAGGAAAGGCGACAGCAAGTGGCCTTCGAGGTGATGCACGCCGAGCACCGGCTTGTCGAGCGCAGCGCCCAGCGCGCAGGCCACGCCGGCGCCGACCAGCAGCGCACCCGCCAGGCCGGGGCCGCGCGTGTAGGCGACCACGTCGACCTCGGACAGGCGCCGGCCGGCTTCCGTGAACACCGTCTCGGTCAGCGGCAGCACGCGCCGGATGTGATCCCGGCTCGCCAGCTCGGGCACCACGCCGCCGTAGGCCTGGTGCATGGCGATCTGGCTGTGCAGCGCGTGCGCGGCCAGCCGCGGCAATCCACCGCCGCCAGCCTCGACCAGCGCCACGCCCGTTTCGTCGCAGGAGGATTCGATTCCCAATACAAGCATGAGGGCGAGTGTAGGCGGCGCAAGTTCCAGGGGCACGGATGTTGCTCCAATCCCTGAATCGGCCTCCGGGCCCCGAGAGCACCACGATGAAATCCGGATTGAGCTTCCTGGTCGGCGCGCTGCGTTGCGAAATCGACGAGCTGGAACAACTCGCACGCACCAGCGAACTGGTGGCCACCATCGGCCGGCTGGTGCACGCACTGCAGCGCGAACGCGGCATTTCGAATGTGCTGCTGGCCTCGCGCGGCCAACGCTTCGCCCAGCAGCGCGATGAACAGATCGCCGAATGCCTCCGCTTGGAAGAAGCCGTCCGCCTGGCCTTCGACCAGCTCGATGCCGAAGGCCGCCGCGTCGGCAATGGCGCCCGGCTGTTCAGCCGCATTGCCTGGGTGCTGCCGGGGCTGGAGGCCCTGCCCGAGCTGCGCCGCCGCATCGGCGCGCTCGAGCTCGATGCCGGCCGCTCGACCGCGGCCTTCGTCAAGCTGGTCGCCGGACTGATCGCGGTGG
>NZ_JBFUIU010000570.1:0-5842 GCF_056401695.1 Variovorax sp. P4_D9 | reverse complement strand
CGACGACGCCGAGCCAGCGCGAGGCAAACACCATTGCCTTCGCCCAAGCCGCATCCACCATGTTCATCATGGACGCGATGCTCAGCCACAGGCCACGTCACCTCAAGATGCCACGGCCAGGCGCTTACGGTCTACCCGTTCACCACCCTACGCAAGGTCGTGCGGTCGAAGGTCAGCGGCGCCTTGTTGGCCGCCTCGACCAGCCTGGCCACTGTCGCCGTCGCGTAGTGCTGCGGCATCCCCTCGATCGCGTGGCCCAAAAGCAACGCCCGGTCCTCCGCTGCCACACCGGCATCGCGTAGCCGCTGGCCGAAGGTGTGGCGCAGGTCGTGGACCCGCACCTTCTCCAGCCCGACAACTGCCCGCGCCCGCTGCCAACCGTTGTTGTTCAGCGTGCGATGCGAGTTCGCTTCTTGTCCTTGCCCGGGGGCTTGTACGTGAAGACGTATTCCTCGCTTCGGCCGCGGCATTCCTCGACGATCTTCCAGGCCGCGTCGTTCAGGACCAGCACATGGTTGCGCTTGCCCTTGAACTCGGCCGCAGGGATCACGAAGACGCTGCGCTCCAACTCCGGCACCGGCACTTCCCAACTCCAGCGCAGGCCGCACACGTTGTCGTCGCCTGCACCCGTGTTGAGCGCGAAAAGCACCGGCCGCTGGAGGTGCGGCGCGAGCACCGGCACCAACTTCGCTTGCCCGTGCGGCCCGGTTCATCACCGTGCGCACGACCTCGAGGCTGCGATTGACGGTCGAGTTCTTGGCCTCGTCGTCTTCGATCCTCTCCGCCTTGAACGTTTCCAGCGCATCGTTGCACACCTCGCTCATGGGCAAGCTGCCGATGTAGGGCAGCAGGATCTTGACGTGGTAGCCGATGGTGTCCAGCGAGCGCACTCCGCGCTGCTTGCACTCCATCAAGTACTTTGCCGCCCCATCTGCCCACAAGCGATCAGCGCCTGTTCGAAGTTGCCTTGCCCGCTCGTCGTCGATTTCGAGTTGCTGGCGCCGAAGCCAGGCTTCTGCGTCATCCTGCGAGACCGCGCCGAGGCGCTGGAAGATCCGGTGACCAAGATACTGCTTGTTGACGATCCGTTCGCTCCCGAAGAGCTGGATCCCTTTTGTCCGAGTTCGCATGGTGTTTCTCCTTTCCTTGCGCGACTCGGGCGTCCACGCTGGGCAATATACGCCTCGATCCAGGCGTCGAGTTCCGATCTGTCGAAGGCGATGCCCCGGTCGCCGATCGGGATTTCCGTGAGGGCAGGGCGCACTTCGGCGTCGAACCGGTTGCGATCCATGCCAAGGTAGGCCGGCGCGTCTCGGTGCCGCAGTACCCGCGGAGCAAGCAGCATGGTCATGGCGACGTCATCTGGTGGGTCCCCTTGGCCGCTGGTGTGCGTTTGGGAACATTCGCGGGGTTCCCCGTCTCCAACAGTGAGTCGCCAGCCGAGAGCGCGCGGTAGCAGGGCGCTTTCAACTGGTGGTGTTTTACTACGAGGGCTTTCAGTTCCTCTGCTCGGCAGAGCGCGTGGGCCGTGCGATGTATCGCCCGGTCTGCGGAAGCACGCTGGCACGCCGAAGCGCAAGCCATGAAGTGGGTTCACGCTGGTACGGCCCACGCGCCAGTGCTGTTGTTTTGAAGCGAGCAAGGGTCATCGGTCAGGCCTCCTCGTCTTCGCGGCCCTGCAGGCTGTCGCCTACGACAGGTCGAGGCTCCAGCCAACAGATCGATCGGGCGCGTCGTGTCAGCCTATGCGTTTGGTAAATCGAAGTACCTGAAATGGAATCCGCCACGAAAGACGAGCTCATCGATCGCCTCCATGTCGCAGTGCAAGGCCTCGGCGAGACGAATCGTGAGCTCAGAATGAAACTGACCACCTTTGCGGGCGGCCGCGGGCCATATCCCGCCCCTGAGGAATGGCAGCGTTTCTGGCACCTTGAATCGACGATCGATCGGCTGCGCTTGGAGCTTGAGGAGTTGACGGCTCGAACCCATTGAACTCGATGACCCACACCCAGGGGTTCGCGGCCCCGCTGCCGGCGCCGTTGATCGACTCCCAGATGTGCTTGGCGAAGGCAAGAGCGGGGAGGCGGACATGCTGAAGATCGGGGGCGTTCGCGTGCAGGCCGGCACCCGAAGGATCGTGACGTACTCGGTCGAATACAGCCTTAAGGGAACGAGCGGAAACTGGAGTGGTGAGATCCWGCTGTTTGGCGGCAAGCGCCATAAGCTGGCCGGTGGCGTTCTGACGAACGTGGACAAGGGCACGATCGCCCAGGCCGTTAGCGTGGCGCTGAACGCCGAGATCGACTCCCTTGACATCGATGCGCTGAACAAGACAAACGGTAACTGACGTCCCGTTGCCGCCATCATCACCGCGGAGGAGAATCTCAAACTTTGAGTTCAGGGAAGCGAAGACCTCCGGAACTCTCGTCCACTTCACCGCCCGAGGTCCGCCTATGACCGAAGAATGGCAGCGAATTCTCCTGGCTGCGAGCGAATTTGAAGCCTTTGCGGAAGCTTGGAAAAAGCTGGTCATGCGCGTGCGGCGCGGCGATGCAGTCGATCCTTCCGAATGGAGGGACGAGCTCGCGACGTTGGATTTAGCGTACACGCGATTCATAGAATTGGTGCCAATGGACATGCCGAAGCGCTGTTGATGGAGGTGAACCGGCCGATGAGCTGACATCACGCCGCGACCTGCTCGACAGGCTTGGCGTGCTCTGCTATCGCTCAGCCGTTGAGGATGYATCGTCACAGCTTGCCTTCCTCGGTTTTGATAGCTCGAACGATCATGTTTCGAATGCCAACGCGGGCAGGCTTCGGAGCTGTCATCCAGACCTCGGGAAAGTTCTGGTCGATGAACTCCATGATCGTGAACGCGATCATGTCGGCGTTGATTTCTCCCTCAGGCTTCGGCACCAGGCGCAGCGCGCGCTTTCTGACCGCCGTGCTTATGAGGCCCCCTTCGTCGAACGGACGACGGTGGCGGTCTGTTGCTGCTGGACAGCGCCGCGCCCGATTTCCTCGTAGATTGTTTTTTTGACGACGTCGTCCGCCAGGCCCTCGGCACGCAACTCCTCTCGTCGCCGGGAGGCGTAGCGCATGTGCTGCACTTCTTTCTCCCCCATGGCGGGCGTGAAGGAGTGGCACGAAATGCAATGGCAGGGGCAGCCAGACCGCCTCGCTTCGACGCCCTCGCTGAATGCGGCCTCAAGCTGCTTCATCTCGGCTTCGTCAATGAATCCTTCCTCGACGAGCATTTCAAGTGTCTCGCGTCGGCCTCGGCCGTGACGACCGGCGAGCCGGGCGCCGACAAGCGCGTACTCGAGCGTGGGGAATCTGTCTGAACTCATTTGCCGATCCCCTTAGCCCCGTCGCCTGACTGCCCATTCAGTGCGTGTGCAGCGTTGCCGGCGAGTTCGATCGCCACGCCGAGTTGAACCTCGGCCGAAGTCAGGAGCATCCAGAGGCGCTCTTGCGCCCGCCGTGTTTGCTCAGCATCGGCGTAGCTGAAATTGAGTTGGTCACCCATCATGTCGAGCCACACACGGACGTCGTCCAATTGGTCGCGGATGTCGCCAAGCCCAGAGTCGGCATCGGGTGCATTTGGAAGCGTCGGCGCTTCCTCCCAGGGCGTTGAGTCGCGCAGCGCATCCATCGCGCCATTGACCAAATCGAAGGCCTTACGCGTGGAGTCTTCATATGCGCTGCCGACCGTGATCGCCGCCAGCGTTTCGAGAATCGAAAGCGGGTCCTGCAGCATCGTCTCGGCCTCGTCTGCGCGTGCGTTCGTGACCAGCGCCTTCTCGATGAAGGCGAACACAGGCGCCAACATGCGATCGTTGAGCAGGATAGGGCAGAGATCGGCAACTGCCCGCTCGGCCGGCGTGATGCAGTCGTTGGGCTCACTGCTCGCGTCGCCCAGAACCTCGATCGCGTCGGCGATGTTGGACAGCACTTCGAGGCCTGCCGTCTCCCATGGGGGAGTGCAACCTGGAGCGGCGGGCTGCCGTCGCGACACTTCGGGGCCGTCGGCGCCGGGACTGCGGGCACCCATCCCGCAACGTCACCGCCGCGGTCGATTTGCGCGATCTCCTCGTCCAGTGTGTGCGGATCGAAGTCGTCGCGCTCGACACCGCCCTCGATGCGTACAGTGCGCTGCGAGGCGACTTTCGCGTTATTGGCGCGGGGCTTGGTTGCGACGGCGGCGCTCATGACTGACGCTCCTGGCCTTGTGCTGGGCTGAGGGCCTCCCGGTACTGTTCCCATAGCTGGTCGGCAGCCGCTTCGATGTCTACGACCAGTTCCTTGATCAGGCAGTTGAGGGAAGGCAGTGCATCTTCGGTCAGCTCGTGACCTTCGAACTTGCCGCCCATGGACTCGACTGCGGTCAGGCACTGAACTTCAAACCAACACTGTGTACCGCGATTGCAAGCTTCCTCCTGCTGGGCTGCAGCTTGCCAATGAGGCCATCACAGGACGGCCGGCCGAGCCCGCTGGCGATGTCGTCGTGCCCGGAGCCGACCCCGCTCCTCGATGACACGATGGGAGGCCTGCTGGCCAAGGTGGTGGAGCAGGGCAACACCTACCGGGAGTGCCGAGCGGCGGCGCTCGCCGGCCAGGCGATCGAGCAGATCGACTACAGCTTCAGTGCTCACCCAGCTCGGCCATGATTGCAGCGTGGTCCTGCACCTTCAAACGATTGATGGCGTCTCCCACAAAGGATCGTTTTCGTTTGCCCCAATCCTTAGGTATCGGGGCGGTTCCCGGCGCTTGTAGGGGAGGGAGGCTCATGGCTGCCCCGATGCCGGCGACCGCCCCCCTGGGTGGTCTGAGCCATTGAGTAACACTTCAAAGGAGTCTGCCATGCCAATGGACCTGCTCCAAGCACTTGCCCACGAAGATATGCCCGTTGAATTCGTCAATCCTGCCGCGCAGCAGGAGCTTCGAATACTTCATGACGCCGGCCACATCATCTGTAGTTTTCCACGCACTGGTACAGGCGGACCGACGTGCGTTCACATGGTGACTGCACTTGGCCGCAAAGCGCTGAGACACTTCGGGAGGGGGGCCGCTGCCTTTCCCTGAGAGCATGGCCCGATCTCATGTGGAAGCTGGGCCAAAGCCCGTGCCGCAGTCAAACTCACCGCCTGGCCTCGGCGTTTTCGTTTTCGCCCACCCCTGGCGACCGCGAAGCGCCGTCCACCCAGCTTCAAAGGCCTCCCTCCAGGTGGCAAAGTAGCCCGCGCTCGACTTGACCTCGATCCAGGCCGTCGCATCCTCGTTGCTTTCGTAGACCATCCAGCGGAATCGACCAGGAGTGGGCTCGTCGACAAGGACGGTGTTGTGCCGTGGATTTGTCATGGCTTCGGCATCCTCGCGAAGAGCCGGGGTGAGTACATTGCGAAGGCTATCAACTCCCTCCCGCCTCGCGCAATCACTTCATCGAGCCGCTCGTCGTCAGCACCAAAGGCGGCGTCGATGGCGGCGGTGCCAAGCTCACGTCGCTGGGCGGGGAAGTTCTGCGCCGCTACCGTGCCATGGAGCAGCGCGCCCTGAAGGCGATCGCGAAAGACATTGCCCATTTTGAAGCCCTGATTTGGGGAGTCGGTCAAGTGGATCGATATGGATTGAAAAACATATCGTGATACCAGCGATAGCCGAAAAAAGCCTCGGTATCTCCGTGTCGGACCGGAACGGTCTGAAGCTCTCAGATGTCCGCTGGGCTGCCGAGCGGAATACCCCAACGCAACAGCCACCACCTCAACTTGGTGACGGTATGGACGGGCGCCGCCTGACCGGCATCGACGACCGGCCGGCCGAGGACCATCTCGTGCGCGTGCGC
>NZ_JBFUIU010000569.1:0-5889 GCF_056401695.1 Variovorax sp. P4_D9 | reverse complement strand
GTCCTGCGCCGCGCGGTAGTTGCTCACCACGGCCGGGTGATCGACCGAAATGTCCGCCGCCCGGTGCTCGAAATCCGCCATTGGATAGCCACGCTTGGCCAGCAGCTCGCGCACCGGCGCATCGGCCTGGTCCACCACGCCTCGTGGGTTGTCGACGAAATCGGCCTGCAAGGCGGTCCAGGCCGCGCTGAAGCGCGCAGCATCCGCGGGTGTCAGCGGGACGATCGTGAGATGCCCGACGCGATCTTCGCGGCGTCGCAACTCTGCTTCAGCTTGGGCGCGGCTGTCGTGCGCCTCGACGGCACGGTCGTATTCCGGGCCGAAGCGCGCCCGCAGTCGATGCGACTGCTTGCTGCGGTGGATTGCATAGGCGGCCAGTGCGATCAGCACCACGGCTGCGACGATGGCGACAAGCGTCCATGTCTGCGGGGTCATTGTGTTCATTGCTGCTCCCGGAGCGATAAGACAAGCCACCGCCGCCCCATGCTTTGAATGGCGCTCGGATTCAGTGGCGAGTTCATGCTGCGCCAGGGTGGGATGCAGAGGCCGCAGCACATGGGAGTTTTGAGCGTGGGAGAGGGCTTACAGCCGAAAACTTTGGCGCGTTCGATCGGTTGAATCCGCAACTGATTGAGGGCGTCGAGCGAAAGACCTTGCGGCGGCGCACACCTAGTTCAACTGGATCTCGGCCTCCGTCGGGGCATCCTGTTCCCTGGTGCTCGACCCTGCGATCTTGCTGCCCTTCCTGAACCAGTAGTGGCAGCCAGTGCGGAACTTCATCGTGAGGCACATCGAGCCGTCGGCGTGGATGACCCACTTGCCAGACCCTCCGCCCGGCGCGCTCCGATCGACAAAATAGACTTGACCATCCGAACGGAATTCCCACCGGGAAAGCATGCCTGTCGCCAGATTTCTGGAGACGAGGTTCTTGCCGACCAGGACGTGCGCCATGTCATTTGGGGTCAGATAAACCCGCTCGTGGGAAAGCGCCGGTTGGTCGGAGATGGATGGGACCGCAACGACGCACACCAGCACGCGCACGATGCGGCGGGCGACCCAGGCAAGCCGACCATGAGGCGGTCGCTGAACCTTGCCATGGCCATGCAGGCTGCTCTGGGTAGAGCTGGCAATGCTCATGAAATCTCCCGCGCTGTCAGAGAGGGGAACAAAATGCGGCAAGAAGACCGCTGTCCACACGCTAGGGGCAGCGGCCGCGCAGGTCCTGAGGGGTGGCCGAATGAACGACGAGCTATCGACGATCAATCAACGAGTCGGCGATGAAGCGCTGATGGGTGAGTCGGGCACCTCCGGCGACCGTGTCCTTTGCTTTTCTGGCTTCCAATTCAACTCGCGCCGCGATGAGTTGCGCCGAGGCGAGCGAACGATTCCCCTTCGGCCCAAGCCCCGCGYCTTGCTGCGCTACCTGATCGACCATCCGGGGCGGCTGTTGAGCAAGGACGAACTGATCGGTGCGCTGTGGGGCCCGGTGGTGGTGACGAACGATTCGCTGGTGCAGTGCGTCGGGGAGTTGCGCGCAGCGTTGGGTGATCGGGATCAGCAGCTGATCAAGACGCTGCCTCGACGCGGCTACATGTTCGACGTTGCAATCGAGGCGTTGCGGCCCTCATCTGACGTCAATGCATCTGCACTTGCCAAACCGCCGCCCCTGGCCGACGCACCCGCTGCCGAGCCCGACGACCCGGCCGCCGCGGACACGCGTCGCAAGGCGCCCATCCGCTGGTGGCTGTGGCCGGGAATCGGCGCCCTGGCGCTGGCTGCAGCGGGCGCCGCTTGGCAGATGCATCCGAATCCACCGTTCAGCATCGACGAACAGATCCAAGCGCGCCGCGCCACGGCGGTGCTCCGCCTTGTCGATGCCGATGAAGCATTCAGCGGGTCGATGCTGGGCAACGCGCTGCCCGACGAGATCGCCACCCAGATCTCGCTGCGCTGTGCGATGCGGGTGATCGGGCGTACGGCCACCACACGCTACGATGCCGGCACGCCCGACATCGAGCGCATCGGCCGAGAGCTGAAGGTGCGCTACGTGCTGAGCGGCCGGGTGGTTCGCGTGGGCGATCGCGTCGCCATCGAGTCTTATTTGAGCTCGGTCGCCACCGGCGAGGTCGTGCGCTTGAACCGCGCCGACTTTGCAACGGAGAGCGACGCACTGAACTCGAACTTCGCCCTGCGCGTCGCATACGCGCTCAGGGTCTATCTCAATGAGGTCGACGCCGCGCGCCTCGGCCAACCCGGTCATCGGCCCGACGCTCCATGGTCGGGGCGCCAACGCCGCCGCCCACATGGCCAAGCTCCGCGAGTCGATACCTGGCACCACGATTGCCTACTTGCTGCTTTTCCACCCTGGGGACGACCCGGTTTCCTGGTCCAGCGCGCCCGTCTGGTCGAGGGCTTACGCAAGGCGGGCCTGCCCGAGAAATAACCGGCGATGACCATCCAATGCAGAGTTCCCCCACCCACCAACGTCTTTCGAAAGGGGCGCCCATGAACGAGGAATATTTCAAGGCTGCTCTCCAGAAACTGGAGGCGCAGCAGATTGCGATGGGTCTTGCCGTGGCGCACCTGCTGGATGTATCTCCGGAACCCGTGCGTCAGGACCTGAGAAACCTGGCGCCGAAGCTTCCCGATTTGCTGATTCATCACCGGCTGACGGATCAGCAGTTGCAGGACATCCGAGGCCACCTTCTTTCGTTTCTGAGGGAAAGCGACGCGCCTTGACCGCGAGATGGCCGAGCCATACCGGACGCCGTAGGCCATCATGAAGGAAACCGCGGTCTCCCCGAAGCCTCATTGACGCGCTTCTTCAGTTCGTCGAGGTAGTTGTAGATCGTGAACCGTGTCACCCCCAGCGCCGTTGCGGCGCGCTCGACGCCGCCGCGCACCATGAACAATCCACGCTCCTGCATCATCTGCACGGCGGCGGTCTTCTCTTCCTTGTCCATCTTCGGGACTGGCTTGCCGTAGCGACGGACCGCGCAGGAAATGATGTCGCGCATCAGGGCCTCCATGTCGGGCATGTCGACGCGTGAAGGTTCGGCCGGCGGCGGATCACCGCGCGACGGCAGCATGCGGGCGAGCAGCGCCTGGGCGGCCTCGATGCTGTGGAAGTCCGCATTGAGACACAACGCAGCAAAGGTATGGCCGAGCGAATCGCGAAACATCGCTGTTGCGGAGACGAGCGACCGGCCGTCGCGCGTGAAGGTGGGATAGGGATACACCGTCACATGCTCGCCGGGCTGGGCGGGGGCCTTGCCTTCGGCCAGGATCGCGAGCGCCTTGTCGTTCCCCGGCCCCGCCAGCACCGGGCTGCCGGGGCTGCGGCCCGTGACATGCCCGTTGGCGATCCGCAGCACTGACTGCTCCGGTCGGGTGAGGTCGTGCAGTACGACCTCGACATGATCGCCGACCATGGCGCCGAGCATCGGCACCAGGGTCGCCAGGGTGCCAAGGATCAGCTCGCGCTCGCGCTTCACCTCGGGGGCGAGGCGAGGGTGGAGCCTGGGTTTTCCATGCGAGACCTTCTTGTCCATCTTCTTGACACGTCTGGCGAGCGACACGTACATTGCATGTTAAACAGCTTGTTGATCTCGTTCAACTAAATATCAACTCCGAGCCACCCTGCGCTTATCGCGATGCAGCCCGTGCCCCAGGTCGAACGCTCCGCTCGGATCACCGAGCTCTTTCCCTATCTAGATGAGCGCATCTACCTCGACACCGCGGCCGCCGGCCTGTGCTGGAAGGGCCACGGCGCCGCCGTCGCGCGCTTCTACGACGACGTCAAGAGTCGCGGCTACGACGCGCGGCCCGAGTGGTGGGCGCTGTCGGGCCAGTTGCGCGCGCGGCTCGCGCGGTGGCTCGGCGTCACGGCCGAGGACATCACCTTCGTGATGAACACGACCGACGGCCTCAACCTCGCATCGCACAGCCTCGACTTTCACGCCGGCGATCGCATCGTTCTGGCCGAGGACGAGTTCCCGTCGGTCGCGCGCATCTGGACCGAAGCCGAGCGCGCGGGCGCGGAGGTGATCCGCGTGGCCATACCGAGCGAACCGGAGCGCCAAGCCGCGCTCATGGCCGCGGTAGATCGCCGCACCCGTGTGCTTGCGGTGTCGCAGACGCATTCGAGCACCGGCACCACGGTCGACCTCGACGTGCTCGCCCGCCATTGCGACGCGCAGGGCGCGCTGCTGATGGTGGATGGCATCCAGGCGCTGGGCGCGGTGCCGACGCGCCTCGACGGCGTTGACATCTTCGTCTCTTCCTTCTTCAAGTGGATGCTCTCGGGTTTCGGCTTCGGCATCCTCGTGACCTCGGCCCGCGCACGCGAATCGATGACGCCCGCGTGGCGCGGCTATGCCAACATGGAAGACGATCGGCAACTGCAGTACGCCCACGTCAACATTCCCGCGCTCTATGGCCTCGACGCCACGCTGGACCTGTTCGAGTCGATCAGTTGGGACACCGTGCATGCGCGCGTGCTGGCATTGGGCGATGCGCTGATCGCGGCGAGCGACCGGCACGGGCTCGACCTGATCACGCCGCGCGACCGCCACGCCGGCATCTTCGTCTTCCGCGCCGCGGATGGCGAGGCCGCGCGGCTGCGCTTGGCCGGGAGGAACATCAGCGTCTCGGCCCGCGGCGACGGTCTGCGCGTTTCGCCCCATTTCTACAACACGACGCAGGAAGTCGAGCACTGCGCCGCCGAGATGGCGCAGGTGATCTCCGCCTGAGCGAGCCGCCGAATTCATCCGAGGAGTTCCATCATGTCCCGCTTTCAACCGCGCGCCCGTCGACTGGCGTTGACCTTCGCCCTGACCACGATGGGCGCCGCCGCCCTGGCACAGGCACCCGCCGCACCACAGGCCGCGCCCGCGGCGCCGGCCGCGGCGACCGCTTCAGCCACGCTGGCCGCGGTGAAGGCGCGTGGCGTCCTCAATTGCGGCGTCATCGGCAGCTCCTCCAATTTCTCGCTGCCCGACAGCCAGGGCGTGATGCGCGGTCTCGACGCCGACATGTGCCGGGCCGTGGCGGCTGCCGTCTTCGGCGATGCCGAGAAGGTGAAGTTCATCAGCCTCACGCCGGCACAGCGCCTGGTGGCGGTGCAGTCGGGCGAGGTCGATACCTCCTTCTCGCAGATCACCTGGACGCTCGCACGCGAATCGAAATCGGGCGTGCAATTCACCGGCACCTACTTCTTCGATACCTATGGCCTGATGGTGCCCAAGGCGCTCAAGGTGACCAACGCCGCCAAGCTGGGCGGCGGCAGCGTGTGCATGATCACCGGCCCCGGCGAGACCAACGCAGCCGAGTTCTTCGGCAAGAACAAGCTGCGCTACAAGCCGGTGCCATTCTCCGAGGGCGAGCAGATGCGCAAGGCCTTCCTCGCGAAGCGCTGCGACGCGATCTTCCACAGCCTCTCGGCGCTGGCCACCTTCAAGAACACGCTCGGCGCGCAGGCTGACGACTACCTGCTGCTGTCCGAGACCTACGCGCGCGAGCCGCTCGCCGGCGTCGTGCGCAAGGGCGACGACCGATGGTTCGACGTCGTCCGCTACGCGCTCAACGCGATGATCAATGCCGAAGAGCTCGGCGTGACCTCCAAGAACGTGAAGACCTTCGCGAGCTCCATCGATCCCAACGTCCGACGGCTGCTGGGCACCGAGGCGGACCTCGGCCCCTCGATGGGCCTCGACAAGGAATGGGCCGCGAACATCATCGCGCAGGTCGGCAACTACGGCGAGGTGTTCGACCGTGCGTTCGCGGGCACGGGCATGCCGCGCGCGCAGAACCGACTCGCCGAACAGGGCGGCCTGCTCTACGCCGTGCCGATGCGCTAAGCCCCGGCATGACAGCAACGCCCGGCATCGC
>NZ_JBFUIU010000568.1:0-5894 GCF_056401695.1 Variovorax sp. P4_D9 | reverse complement strand
CTTCTATGGGCCCACCGAAGCGAGCGTGGACAGCGCGTGGTACGAAATCGGAGCACAACTGCCCGATCGCCCGCTCGTGCCGATCGGCCGTCCCATCGCCAATGTGCAGCTCTACATTCTCGATGCCCTGCTCCAGCCGCAACCCRCCACCGTCGCCGGCGAACTCTATGTCGGCGGGCTGGGCGTGGGGCGCGGCTACCAGAACCGCCCGGACCTCAGCGCGGATCGTTTCCTGGCGAATCCCTTCCGTCCCGGCGAAACCATGTATCGCACCGGGGATTCGGCGCGCTGGCTGCACGACGGCGTGGTGGAGTTCGTCGGCCGCAACGACGACCAGGTCAAGCTGCGTGGCTTTCGCATCGARCTCGGGGAGATCGAGGCGGCACTGGCTGCCTGCGATGAGGTGCAGATGGGCGCGGTGCTTCTGCGCGACCTCGGCCCGGACCGCAAGGAACTGGTCGCGTACCTGGTCCCGAAGGGGCCCGCCGATGCACGGTCCCTGCGTTCGGCCTTGAAGACGAGGCTGCCCGACTACATGATTCCAGGCGCCTTCGTCTTCCTGCCGGAGTTGCCGCGGCTGGCCAACGGGAAACTCGATCGCGGCCGGCTTCCGGGCCCGGACAGCGATGCAGCGTCACTCCAGCAGCTGGCCCCACGATCGCCGATCGAATCGACCTTGCTGGACATTTGGTGCGCCGTGCTGGGCAAGTCGGGTTTCGGCGTGCGCGCCAACTTCTTCGATCTTGGCGGGCATTCGCTGCTGGCGACGCAGGTCGTGTCGCGCATCCGTTCCACACTTCGGGTCGAGCTGCCCTTGCGCCGGATGTTCGAGCACCCGACGATCGAGGAACTGGGCCACGCGGTCAGCGCCCTTGCGTCGGATCCGGACGTCGGCGAAGGCGCCCAGATGGCGCCCATCTCCCCGGTGCCGCGCGGAGGGCCGCTGCCGGTGTCGTTCTCGCAGCGTCGCATGTGGGTGCTGAACCAGATGGACCCCGGTGGCGCCGCGTACAACATGCGCGACATGATGCGTCTGCGCGGGCCGCTGGCCAAGGCCGCGCTGCGCCGGGCGCTGGATGGCCTGGTCGCGGGGCACGAGGCATTCCGCTCGACCTTCGAGTTCGGAGACACCGAACCCCGGGTCATCATCGGCGCGGTGCAGCCGGCCCACGTGATCGAGCTCGACCTGTCGGTGCTGCCAGAGGCCAATCGAGAGGATGAACTCCACCGGCAGGCTGCGCAAATCGCAGCGGAGCCCTTCGACCTGGCCTCCGGTCCCGTTCATCGCTTTGTCCTGATTCAGCTCGACGAGAACGAGCATGTCCTGGTCCTCGTGATGCATCACATCATCGGCGACGACTGGTCGTGGGGCATCCTCTTGAGCGAGCTTCAGGCGCTGTACGCAGCCCAGCTGCGGGGCCACGCAGCATCCCCGCCCGCTCGCGCGCTCGATTTCGCCGACTATGCAAGCTGGCAAAGAGAGCACATCGACGACCAGATGCTGGCCCGCCAGACGCACTACTGGCTGGGGCAGCTCGCCGGCATGAGCCCCTTGAATCTGAGCTCCGACACCGCGGTGGCGCAGCGGCTCAGCAGCCGGGGCGACCGTATTCGACGGCAGTTCCCGGAGGGCTGGCTTGCCGGCGTCCAGCGCTTCGGCGCTGGCCTCGGGCTGACCCCGTTCATGACACTGCTGGCTGCATTCCAGGCCTTGCTGGCGCGTTATTGCGGCCAGGAGGACATCGCGGTCGGGACGCCGATCGCAGGGCGCATGCGCATCGAGTCAGAAGGGTTGGTCGGTTCGCTGGTCAACACGCTGGCGTTGCGCAGCCAGGTCCGTCCGGCGCAGAGCTTCACCGAGTTGGCGCAGCAGGTTCGGGAAACCTGCCTGTCGGCCTTCACCCATCAAGACATCCCGTTCGACTACCTGATGGACCGGCTGCACCAGCAGGAGTCAGGGGCGAGGGCGCCCGAAGTGCGCGTGATGTTCAATGTGCTCAACACGCCGCGCAAGGCTCCGCAGTTCGAAGGCCTCGACGTGGACTTCGTGCCGCTGAACCTGCACGCCACGCAGTTCGACCTTTCATTGACGATCGACACCGAGATCGAGCATGCCCTGACGCTGGGCTATTCGACCGAACTCTTCGCACCCGCGACCGCGCAGGCGATGCTGGACAACTACTTGCATCTGCTGGACCGCTTCATGCAGCAGCCGGACCGGCCCCTGCACGACCATGCGGCAGCGAGTCCCGAAGACCTGGCGCGGCTCGCCGCATGGAACCGGACCGAGAGGCCGTTTCCACGCGAGCTCACGCTTCATGGCCTTCTGGGTGAGCAGCGCCGGGCGTCCGGCACGGCCGTCATGCAACTGCCGGGTGAGGCGCTGGGCTATCCGGAGGTGTGGTCGCGCGTGGCCCGGCTGGCCCATCTGTTGCGCGCCCGCGGCGTGCGGCGGGGGAGCCTGGTCGGGCTTTGCGTGCAGCGCACGCCGACGATGGTGGTTGCGCAACTCGCCATCTTGAGCGCAGGCGGCGCCTATGTGCCGCTGGACCCGGCCTACCCGCTGCAACGCCTGCACGACATGGCTCGGGACGCGGCGCTGACGCTGCTGTTGACCGAACAGGATCTCGCGGGCCTGTGGCAGGACCTCGCCATGCCGACCCTGCTGCTGGATCAAGCGCAAGCGGAGTTGCTGGAACAGCCGGACACCGCCTTGACGCCCGATGACGATTCCGATGCACGGCCGACGGACCCGGCCTATGTCATCTACACCTCGGGCTCGACCGGAAAGCCCAAGGGAGTGGTCGTGCCGCATCGGGCGGCGGTGAACTTCTTGCTGTCGATGCAGCGCGAACCCGGGCTTGGCCGGGAGGATGTGCTGGTGGCCGTGACGACGCTGAGCTTCGACATCGCGGTGCTCGAACTGCTGCTGCCGCTGCTGGCCGGCGCGACCGTCGTCCTCGCCAGCAGGGAACAAGTGGTCGACGGCGGGGCGCTGCGTCGCCTGGTTGCTGAGGCAGGGGCGACGGTGATGCAGGCGACGCCCGCGACCTGGCGCATGTTGATCGACGCCGGCTGGAGCGGATCGCCATCCTTCAAGGCCCTGGTCGGGGGCGAGAGTCTCAGCCCGAACCTGGTCCAGGAGTTCTCGGGGCGAACCGGTGAACTCTGGAACCTCTACGGCCCGACCGAAACCACGGTCTGGTCGACCTGCTGGAAAGTCCCGTCGGAGCCGCAGACCATCTCGATCGGCCGCCCGATCGCGAACACCCGAATCCACGTGCTCGATGCGCAGGGAAGCCGTTGCCCGGCGGGCGTGTCGGGGGAGATCTTCATCGGTGGCGACGGCGTCGCTTCGGGCTATCTGCGCCGCCCCGAACTGACCGCCGAGCGCTTCATCCCGGACCCGTTTAGCGCCGACCCGCACGCGCGCTTGTACCGGACCGGAGACCGCGGGCGCTGGCGCCATGATGGCCTGCTCGAACATCAGGGCCGACTCGACTTCCAGGTGAAGGTGCGCGGGCATCGGATCGAACTCGGAGAAATCGAATCGTGCCTGCTGGCGCACCCCGGTGTCTCCCAATGTGTCGTCGTCGCGCGCGAAGACCGACCCGGCGAAGCCCGCCTGGTGGCCTACCTGGTCTTGCGCGATGGCGCTCCCGGCGGGCCGGAATTCAAGGATCACCTGCGCCTCAGTCTGCCCGACTACATGCTGCCCCAGCACTACGTCGTCCTCGAGGAAATGCCGCTGCTGCCCAACGGAAAGGTCAACCGGCACGCGCTGCCTGCAGTGCGAATCGAATCGCGCGCACACTCGAGCGCCGGCGCCGCGCCGTCCACGCCCGCGGAGATTGCCCTGGCTGGGATCTGGGGCGAGGTTCTGGGCATCGAGAGCGACGCGATCGCACGCCTCGACAACTTCTTCGACCTGGGGGGCGACTCGCTGCAGGTCAGCCGCGTCGTCATTGCCTTTCGTCGCACCAGCGGCGTCCGTCTGGAAGCCCGCCGGATGATCTTCGAATCCCTGGGACAGTTGGCGAGTGGCATCGAGTTGTCTGCGCACCAGGCGGCCCAGGAGGAGGAAGAAGCGGGGAAGCAGTCCAAGAACTGGTTCAAGCGTTTGTTCAGCTAGGCTTGCGGCGCCACCGGGTCGGCGCAGCGCGGAGCCGATGGCGCTGCACAGAGTACCGGCGCAGCTGGCGATGGTCACGGCTTCGCCGGTAGTCCGCCGATGTCTTACCTGTTCGGCTTCGGCCACCGCTTCGGCCTGCTCGACGACCAGAAGGTCAACGAGGCGATCGAGGGCTTAACGAGGCAGCTGACCTTCGCCGACACCCATATTCCGCTGCACCTCGCGTCCACCGACTACAACAGCGGCGAGAAGGTGGTGCTGTCCGAGGGCAAGCTGACCGACGCGATCCGCGCCAGCATCGCGATCCCGCTAGTGCTGCCGCCGTGGCGCCGGTCGACGGCCGGCTGCTGTTCGACGGCGGGGCGTCGAACCCAGTGCCCGTGGACGTGGCGACGCGCGAGGGCTGCGACATCGTGATCGCCATGGGCTTCGAGGAGCCGGTCGAAGGCGCGGTGCGCTCGGCGATGCAAGCTGGCACGGCGCGCCATCTCGATCTCGGTCAACCACTTCATCCGCTCGCAGTACGCGCTCTACAGCCTCACGCACCATGCGGAGATGATCCCGATCCTGCCGGTGTTCGAGCGCCGCATCGGATTGCGCGACCTCAGTGAGCTGCCCTACGTCATGGCCCTCGGCGAACGCGCGGCCGAGTGCGAGATCCCGTACCTCCGGCGGCTGCTCGCCGCCGGAATGACCGCCATCGACAGCCAGCCGGGGAGGGCGTCGTGAATGCCACCGCCGTCACGCCGGATCGCGCCCTGGTGGTCGATGACAACGAGATGAACCGCGACGTGCTGTCGCGCCGCCTGTAGCGAGGCGGTGGACAGCGGCGAACGCGCCCTGGCGCGGCTCAAGGTCCAGAACTTCGACCTGATCCTGCTCGACGTCGTCGCTGATGTCTGCGACAAGGGCGTCGGTGCGGCACTCTACATGGCGCTGTTCCGGACGCTGATCTGGGCCACCGCGAGCCAGCGCTTCCCGGAGGGCACCGATGCGGCCGCAGTGCCGCTGGCCACCGCCACGCTCACCAATGACTACATCGCCCGCATCGATGGCCGCGCGAACATGTTCGCCTCCGCCTTCCTGGGGATCCTCGACGCCGGGACCGGCGCCTTGCTCTATGTCAACGCGGGCCACGATCCGCCGCTGATCGCCGACGCCGAGGGAAGCCGTCGGCGGCTCGGCCTGACCGGGCCGGCGCTCGGGCTGCTGGCTGAGCAGCGCTTCACGCTAGGCGTCACGCAACTCCATGTCGGCGACCTGCTGCTCGGCTACACCGACGGCGTGGTGGAGGCGGCCGGCGGCGAAGGCGCGTTCGGGGAGTCGCGGCTGCGGAGGCGCTGCGCGACCTGCAGGGCTCGTCCGATGCTCTGCTGCAGCGGATCGAGCTGGCGCTCGATGCGTACAGCGACGGTGCGGAAGCCTCGGACGCGACATCACGATGGTGGCGCTGCGGCGACGCGGGTTGGGCGAGGACCTGTAGGCCTTCGAGGTGCAGGCGGGCGCTTACGCCGCAGGGCTGGCAGCCCTGCCTTGCAGTTCGACACAGCTTCAGTCTTTAGAATGGGCCGCCACGAGTTGAATGGAGTCTTTCCTTGCGCCTTGCCACCTTCGCCTTCGCCGCGCTTGCCGCTGCGGCCACACTTCCGGCCTTCGGGCAGGTCAACATCAACATCAACGTGCCCGGCCTGGTGCAGGTGGCGCCGCCGCCTCCGCGCTATGAAGTTATGCCCGGACCGCGGCCGGGCCAAGTGTGGGTGCC
>NZ_JBFUIU010000567.1:0-5915 GCF_056401695.1 Variovorax sp. P4_D9 | reverse complement strand
GTCCCCCGCCATGCGGCGGCTGGAAGCCGGGTGCCGGCAGCGGGCGGAACCCGGGGACCGGCGGCGGGCGGAAGCCCGGCGGATGCGGCTGATAGCCCGGCCAGGGATTGGGCCGCCAGCCCRGCACCGGCGGCGGCGGGGGACGCCATCCCGGAACCGGCGGCGGCGGCCGGCCGCCCCACCAGCGCGGCTGGTTGTACCAGGGGCGGTCACGGTAGTAGTTCGACCAGTAGCTGCCGATCGCAAAGGTCACGAGCGGAACGCCGATGATGGCGCCGTAGGTCGCCAGCGGCACCCGTTCCTCCTGGTAGGCGTATTCGAGGCTCGCCGCATAGGACCAGCCGCGCAGGCCGTCGGGCAGCACCACGTCGCACCAGCCGTAGCCGGCGGTGCAGCCCATCACCTGGAGCGACTGCCCGGGCGCCAACGTGGCCACCAGCGGGTAGCTATCGCCGGGACCGGCGCGCAGGTTGACGGGACCGCGGGTGAATGCCTGCTGGGCCGCAGCGGCCAGCGGCACCATCAGTGCCATGGCGCCGAGACCGACCCATCGCAGAGCCTTTTCGTTCATGAATATTTCCTTTGCGGACCAGGGTAGAGGGGGCTTGCGCCCAGTGTCAATCAGCCACGGCCTTCATCCAGAACGTCCCACCGCATGCATTCGCGCACGCGAAAAACGTTTGGAGAGCTTCTTCATCCCGGCTTCACATGCGCCGGGACTGCAGTCGGTGCGAGCTTCAGGACGGCGCCGGGATCAAGCCGCTTCACTATAGAACGCGGCGCGATGAAGTCTGCGCCCTGCCAGCGGCGCGACCGCCTGGCCGATCGCGGCGATGTGCTCGGGCGTGGTGCCGCAGCAGCCGCCTACGATGTTCACGAGCCCTTCGGCGGCAAACTCGTGCAGCAGGCGCGAAGTGACGTCGGGCGTCTCGTCGAAGCCGGTCTCGCTCATCGGATTGGGCAGGCCCGCGTTGGGATAGCAGCTGATGAAGGTGTCGTCGGCCACCCGCGCCAGCTCCTGGATATAGGGCCGCATCAGTGCGGCGCCGAGCGCGCAGTTCAAGCCGATGGCCAGCGGCTGCGCATGGCGCACGCTGTGCCAGAAGGCTGTCACGGTCTGGCCGCTCAGGATGCGGCCCGAGGCGTCGGTCACGGTGCCGCTGATGATCAGCGGCAGCCGCTCGCCGCTGGCCTCGAAGTACTCGTCGATCGCGAACAGCGCGGCCTTGGCGTTCAGCGTGTCGAAGATGGTCTCTACCAGCAGCAGGTCGGCCCCGCCTTCGACCAGCGCCTCGACCTGCTCGTAGTAGGAGGCGCGCAGTTCCTCGAAGCTCACGTTGCGCGCGCCCGGATCGTTGACGTCGGGGCTGATGCTGGCGGTCTTGGGCGTCGGGCCGAGGGCGCCGGCAACGAAGCGCGGCTTGTCCGGGGTGCTGAACTTGTCGCAGGCCGCGCGCGCGAGCTTCGCCGACTCGAGGTTCATCTCGCGCGCCAGGTCGGCCATCTTGTAGTCCTCCTGCGCAATCCGGGTGGCGCCGAAGGTATTGGTCTCGATCAGGTCGGCGCCGGCGGCGAGGTAGCCTTCATGGATGTCGCGGATGACGTCGGGCCGCGTCAGCGAGAGCAACTCGTTGTTGCCCTTGACATCGCGCGGGAAGTCCTTGAAGCGCTCGCCGCGGTACTGCGCCTCGGTCAGCTTGAAGCGCTGGATCATCGTCCCCATGGCGCCGTCGAGGATGGCGATGCGTTGGGCCAGGATAGCGGGCAGTTGCTGGGCGCGGGTGTAGACGACGGGCTTCATGCGCCGATTGTAGAAAGCGGCGCCGGGCCCTCGGCGCTGCCGGGTCTTGGGGCCAGCGCCCTGCCGCTGGCAGGCACAGGGCGGACAGCAGCGCCAGCAAGCCGCATACCCCGATCGGCCACGCGTAGCTGCCGCGCAGGTCGAACAGCAGCCCGGACGCGCTGGCACCGAACAGCGCCGCAATGCCCACGCCGATGTACTGCGCGCCCAGGATGGCGCCGAGCTGCCGGGTGCCGAACCAACCGGCGCCACGGCAGGGTGGATCGCGATGCAGCCGCCGTTGGCGGCGCCGAATAGCAGCGTGAAGACCACTAAAGCCGGAAAGCTCTCCGAACCCAGCCAGACGCCGTCGAGCAGAGCGAGGGCCAGCGTCAGCAGCAACAGCAGCCGCTGCGGTCCGAGCCGGTCGCAGAGGCCGCCGAGCACCAGCCGGCCGAGCATGTTGCCGACCCCGATCAGTCCGATCAGCAACGTGGCGCTGTAGTCCGCGATGCCCTGCGCGCGCGCCGCCGGCGCGACATGCACAAGCGCGACGAAGAGGCCGACCGAGCCGGTGGCGATCGCCGCGAAGTACCACCAGAAGCGCGACTGCCGCAGCGCATCGCGCAAGCGCACGCCCTCCTGCTGCGGCGCCTGCCGCGCCACCTGCAAGGGATCGTCTCCGTCGGGAAGCAGTCCGAGGTCCTGCGGCTTCGCGCGCATCGCCAGGGCCGCACCGAGGCCGAGCAGCGCGATGACGCCTGCGAAGACCTGCATCGTGGCCTGCCACGACAGCTGCCGCATCAGCAGTCCGGCGACCACGGGCCCGACGAAGGTGCCGATGCCGATGCCGATGCCGATGCCGGTGCCGGCCAGCGCCAGGCCCGAGGCGCGGCTTCGCTGCCGGACGAACCAGCGCTGCACCGCCGCCACCGCAGGCATGTAGACCAGCCCGATACCCAGGCCCGCGAACACGCAGAAGAGCACGAACAGGCTTCGCAGCGAGGGCGCGAAGCTGGCCAGCGCGAAGCCGGTCGCGAGCAGGGCAATGCCGGCGCCCACGACCTTTCTGAGCGAGAAGCGATCCGCCAGCGCGCCCGAGAAGGCGCAGACCACGTAGTACAGGAAGGCGGTGATCGAGAACACCGTGGCGGCCGAGAGCCGGTCGGCATCGAAGCTGGCCTGGATGCCCTCGAAGAAGGCGCCGAAGGATAAGGCCGCGTCGAACACCACCGCCAGCAGCACGTGCGTGGCCGCGACCACGCCCCAGCCACGGAAGATCTTCACTGCGCTGCGTCGAAGATCTCGCGCAGGGCGTGCAGGAAGCGCTGGTTCTCTTCGGGCTTGCCGATCGAGACCCGCATGAAGTGCTCGAAGCCGGCCTCCTTCCAGGGCTTGACGATGATGCCGCGCGCCAGCAGCGCCTCGTTGACCGGGCCGTTCGGCCGTGCCAGGTCGATGAACAGGAAGTTGGCCGCCGACGGTGCAATGCGCAGGCCGGGCAGCGCCATCGCGTGCAACGCCGCGATCATTGCTTCGCGCCGCTGCACCGTCTCGGCCACGGCATGGGCCATGAAGGCCTCGTCGCCCCAGGCGGCCAATGCGGCCGTCTGCGCCGCATGGTTGACGTTGAAGGGCGTGCGCACGCGGTCGAGCAACTGCACCAGCGCGGCATCCGAGGCAATGCCGTAGCCGACCCGCAGCCCCGCCAAGCCCCAGCCCTTTGAGAAGGTGCGCAACACGATCCAGGGCCGCTGCTGGTCGCGCAGCGCCGCCAGCGCGTCCGGGAAGCCGGGCGCAAGCCGCGCGTACTCGACATAGGCCTCGTCGATCACCAGCAGCGTGCCGGCCGGCGTGGCCGCGAGCACGCGTTCGAACGCGGCCGCATCGAACATGCAGCCGACCGGATTCGAGGGGTTGGCGACCATCGCGATCTTCGGCCCGCGCGCCAGCGCCTCGCACCAGGCATCGAGGTCGAACGCCAGCTCGGGGGTCAAAGCGAGCGTCTCGACCTCGGCGCCCATCATGCGCGGGAAGATCTCGTGCAGCCCGAAGCCCGGGCGCTGCGCCAGCACCCGGTCGCCCGGCGACAGAAGGGCCAGGCACAGCATCTGCAGGATGTCCTCGGAGCCGTTGCCCACGACCACCTGGCCGGGCTCGGCGCCCACGCGCCGGCCGATCGCGCCGCGCAGCGTGGTGCAGTTCGCATCGGGATAGGTGTTCAGCTGCATGGCCAGGCCGGCCAGCGCCCGGCCCACCGCAGGGCTGGCGCCGAAGGGGTTTTCGTTGCTGGCGAGGCGGGCGATCTGCTCGACGCCGTAGCGCGCACGCACCGCCTCCGACGACAGTCCGGCGTTGTAGGCAGGCAGCGGCGACACCTCGGGGCGCGCGAGTTCATTGATGGCGGATGACGTGTCCATCCCGCTCAGACTCGCGGACGCTCGACGAAGTCCAGCACGGCTTCGAGCATTCGCCGCACATGCGGCTGCACGCGCGCGGCCACCTCGGGCAGATAGTCGAAAGGCAAGGCCTCCTGCATGTAGCTGCACTGCGTCATCTCGAGCTGCACCGCATGCACCCCCAGCCCCGGCTGGCCGTAGTGGCGCGTGATGTAGCCGCCGGTGAAGCGGCCGTTCAACACCGAGCTGAAGCCGCTAGCCTCGCCGGCGATCTCTTTCAGCGTCTGCGCCATCGCCGGGTCGCAGCTGGCGCCATTGGCGGTGCCGAGGTTCAGGTCGGGCAGCCTGCCTTCGAAGAAGCGCGGCAGCACCGAGCGGATCGAATGCGCGTCCCACAGCGCGGCGATGCCGTGCTGCGCCTGGATGCGCGCCAGTTCGTCCGCGAGCTGGCGGTGGTAGGGCTGCCAGATGGCTTCGCGGCGCTGCGCGATCTCGGCGTCGCCGGGAGCATCGCCGGCCGCGTAGAGCGGCGTGGCGTCGAAGCTGTCGACCGGGCACAGGCCGGTGACGCTCTGGCCCGGATAGAGGCTGGCGCCATCGGGCGGCCGGTTCAGGTCGACCACGTAGCGCGAGTGGGTGGCGACCAGCATCGAGGCGCCGAGTTCGTCGGCAAAGTCGTAGAGGCGCTCGAGGTGCCAGTCGGTGTCGGGCACCTGGCGCGCCTCGTCGGCGAGGCGTGCCGCGAGCTGCGGCGGCACATAGGTGCCGACGTGCGGCATCGAGATCAGCAGGGGACGCTTGCCGGCGCGAAAGCGGAACGGCGGCTCGGTGGTGGTGAAGCTCATGGGGTTCGGTCCTCTAGGAGTTGGCTGCGTGCGGCGACGAAGTCGAGGGCGCCTATTTCGTGCAGTGCATGCCGGCCGGCGGCGACGCGCGGCTGGCCCGCGACCCACACCGCGTCGATCGCCGACGTGCGGTGGCTCGCAAAGACATGGGCCGAAAGCATGTCAGGCGCGGCGAGACCCTGCAGCGCGACATGCGTGGCGTCGAGCACGACGAAGTCCGCCTGCTGCCCGACCGCGAGTCCGCCGATAGCGCGGCCCGCGGCCTGCGCACCGCCGTTTACGGCCGCCAGCGTCAGCGCGGTCGCGACCTGGCGCTGCGCGGCATTGGCGCCGACATTGCGCTGGCGCGTGGCCAGGCGCTGGCTGTACTCGAGCATAAGCAGCTCTTCGGCCGCGTTGACGCAGGCGTGGCTGTCCGAACCCACGCCCCAGGCGCCGGCATGGCTGCGCCAGGCCGCGAAGTCGAAGATGCCGTCGCCGAGGTTGGCCTCGGTGGTCGGGCACAGGCCGGCGACCGCGCCGCGCGTTGCCGCTCGCTGGTATTCCAGCGCATCCATGTGCGTGGCATGCACCAGGCACCAGCGCGCATCGACCGGCGCATGGTCGAGCAGCCAGGCCACGGGCCGCTGGCCGCTCCAGGCGATGCAGTCGTCGACTTCCTGCGTCTGCTCGGCGATGTGGATGTGGATCGGCGACGTGGCATCGAGCGCGTCGAGGCCGGCGAGCGCCTCGCGCAGCGCATCGGGCGTCACGGCGCGCAGCGAGTGCGGCGCCAGGCCCAGGCGCGCGCCCTGCGCATCGCAGGCCGGCTTCAGCGCATCGAGCAGACGCAGCATCGAGTCGGTCGACCGGATGAAGCGGCGCTGGCCCGGGTTCGGCGGCTTGCCGCCG
>NZ_JBFUIU010000566.1:0-5957 GCF_056401695.1 Variovorax sp. P4_D9 | reverse complement strand
CGTCCTGGAAGGAGGGCACGTGCTTTCGGCCGCGCCGGGCGCGCGCTGGGGTTGGCGTCGTCATGAACTCGCCTTTCGCAGGAGCTCCTGGCCGATGCGCAGGCCCAGGCCGAGCATGACGGCGACAGAAAGCGGCCAGAGAACGAAGACCAACAGCACCAGCACAGCGCAGCCGACCAGCACCAGGAACACCAGGATGGCGGTGTCGCCCCGTCCGGCCTATGGCCTTGCCGAGCAATTCCGGCCAGCCATCCGCGGCGGCACGAGCGCGCAGCGTGGTGGCAGCGCGGCAGGCGCCCAGGTAGATCAGTCCGGCAAGCATGGATCTCGTTGGCCCTCGTTCAGAATATCGTGAAACAAGATGCGATTTAATTTGGTTCGCGTCGATACTATCGCACGGCTGAATAAAAAGCGCAAGATTTGGACGGAGCAAACGACAATCACCGCTTCGAACCTGGACTTGGAAGCCTCCAGGCCGACCGCCAACACCAGCGACGCCACACAGCTGACAGGACGACATGCAGCCGCGCGCGCAGTGCGTCGATCTGCGCGCTGCGGCTGTTGCCATGCACGCACCAGTTGCAGAAATGCTCGCAGTTGTTGTTCCAGAGCGAGAAGCGGTTCTCGCCGATGCGTTGGCGTGCGCGCTCGACGCAGGCTGCACCGACGTGGCGTGCGCCGGCGTTGTCCCGCACAGCGATCGGTCGTCCCATGCGGAACCGATCCAGCGCGACCTCTTCGACCGGGCCGGGCTGCCAGCCGCGGCTGAAGCCGGCGTAGTGGATCACGAGACCATGCCCGGCGTAGATCCCGTGATGGGCGTAGCCACGGCGCGGCGAGACGAGGTGGGCGCCGAGAGGCCACTCTTCCGGCGCGGTGGGGGTGTGCGTGTCCGGGTTCATGGGGGCCAGTCTTGCCACCCTGGATCACCAGCGCATGTCCGGATGCGCTGCAGCAAATTACATCTGAAACTCGCGCCGCAATCCGGCGGTAACGGGAGGGCACGACAGTCCGTCAACAGTCACTTCAACCGAAAGGAGCCGCCGTTGAACACCCTCGCTTTTCAGCGAGCAAAACGATCGGGGCTCAGTCGGGGCCGAGGATCGCCCTATTGTTGCGGGGCTTGAGCATGTCGACGGTCTCTGCAAGCGCCCGGGCCCGGTTCGAGGCGCACGTCGCGCAGTCCGAGAGTGCGCGTCCCCACGCGCGGGCCCACCGGTTCGACGGGCTTGCCGCTGCCGAGCAATGGCCCATGCAGGCCCGCAGTCTGAGAAGCGATCATCTCGCTTTACCGATGCATCAGCCTTCGCCGCTCGAAGCCGCTTCCACGGCTTCACGCAGCAGCCTTCCAGCTCTGGCGACACCTTGCCTGCCTTGCGCCAACACCTGATGGTAGGTGGGCCAGACGTGAAACATCTTCGGCCAAATCTCAAGCCGCACGCCCACATCGGCGAGACCCGCCGCGCGGGCGAGTGCGACCGCGTCATCCAGCAAGGCCTCCGTGGCCCCCACGAAGATCGTGAGAGGGGCGATGCCGCTCAGATCGGCGAAAACCGGCGACGCGAGAGGTGTCTCTCGTGACCGCTTTCCAAGGTACTGCTCGGCCAAAAACTGCATGATCTCGCGGTTGAGGACCGGATCTCGCTTCGCGTTGCGGCTGTAGCTGTCAGAGGTCGCTGTCATATCGGCCCAGGGCGAGACAAGCAATGCGCAGGCCGGCTGCTGCATGCCCAGTTCTTTCAGTCGGACAAGCAAGGCCACGGCCAGGCCCGCTCCCGCGCTATCGCCGGCGACCGCGATCTGACGAGGTTTGAAGCCGGAATCCAGGAGGAATCTGTATCCACTGACCGCATCTTCCAGGGCATGCGGAAACGGGAACTCAGGGGCACGCCTGTAGTCGAGGGCGAGCGTTCTCATCGTTGCCGCGCGGCCCAACTCGCTCACGAGGTGCCGGTGGCTCTTCAGCGAGCCCCAAACATATCCCCCGCTGTGCAGATAGAGGATGACTTCGCTGGTGCTCGCGACAGGCGTGGACGTCCATTCAGCTTGAACGCCGTGCGCCTCCACCTGTTCCACACAGACATCCGCTGCCAGCGGGAAGAGATCTCCCAGAGCGTCGGACGCTGCCCGACGTTGCTCAATGTCGAGGGACGCCGGTTGCGCACGAAGCATAGCTTCCAGTCGTTCAAGCTCATTCATCGGAACACCTCTTTCAGCACGACAGGCCTCAAGGCAGCTTAAAACACGCCCCTCTTGTGGACAAGCCTCGGCCTCGGCCAGGTGTGACTCAAGTGATGAGCGGCGGAGACTGGAAAGGGCGATGTCATCGCGCCGGGATTGCACCTCTGACCAAGAACGAATCTACGCCGAATCGGGACGCGCATCTCTGGCGCGGCCGCCCCGCCAAAACAGCCTCGGATCTGAGCACTGCGGTATATCATGAGCGTCCTCCCAAGGTGCTTCCCCCACTCATGGCCATCTCCCCGCAGGGCGCCGACAGACACTTCGGAACGGAAGTTCAGCAGCAGCTGGCCGAGGCCTTGATCCTTGCGGAAGATGCCCAACGATCATTTGTACCAACGGCTGTCCCTGTCTTGCTCATCCGATGGCTACGTGTCGCGCAGCAGTCGTCAATCAAGGTGGCCAGGACCGACTCGATGCGATGCAGTTCCGCCAGCTTGGCACACACCTCGGCGAGATTTGGCTCCGCGAGTTGGCGCGACTCGTCGCATCGCGCGGGGCCAAGCTGCGCCCGCGATCTGGAACGCAGTCCTTTCGGCCTGACGCGGCGCGAGTTCCTTTGGCCGCGCGGATAATTCGCATCAGAGCCGCATTGACAAAGAACRAGAATTGACCTGTCAATCCCCCCCGCACCCGCCGCGCTCGAGCACAGGCAGCAACTGCGGCCCCAACGACTTCAGCAGCTGGGTCGGCAGCGCGCTCGTGAACCGATAGCGGGCGGCATAGGGTTCGTGCACGTAGGCCATGATGGTGCCGAAGTAGCGGTCGCCGATCATGAAGACGAAGGTGGCCGAGCGGTCGATCTTGCGCTCCGAGATCACCCGCCCRCCGCGGCCGATGCGTTCGTAGCGGTGGTCGCCGGTGCCGGTCTTGCCGCCGAYCTCGATCACGCGGCCGCTCGCRTCCTTGAGCGCACCCTGGAGCCGCCCGGCGGTGCCGCCGTGCACCACTTCGACGAGCGCGCTGCGTACCGTCGCAGCCACYTCGACGGACAACGCCCGTTCGACCCTCGCKTTGCGCGGYTCGAGCCGGGTTTCGTAGGGCGTGTCGCGCGCGAAGTGCAATGCGCCGACCCGTTGCGTCGGCCGCCGCACGCCGTCGTTGACGATGATGCCCATCAACTCCGCCAACGCGCCCGGCCGGTCGCCCGACGCGCCGATCGCGCTCGCGTAGGACGGCGTGAGCGATGCGAACGGGTAACCCAGCCGCTGCCATGAACGATGGATCTGCGCGAAGGCGTCGAGCTCGAGCAGTTCGCGCACGCGCCTGTCCTGCGCGCCCTTGTGGCGCGTCTTGAAGAGCCAGGCGTAGACCTCCTGGCGTTCGCGCGCGCTGGCGTCCAGCACCTCGGTCAGCGACGCACCGGGGTGACGCCGCAGGTAGCCGACCAGCCAGAGCTCGAGCGGATGCACGCGCGCGACGTAGCCGCGATCCGTGAGCGACAAACCGGCGTAGGTGTTACGCAGCGCCCGCAGTGCGCGCGGCGAGGCGGCGCCGCGGCCGGTCTGCCGTATCAGCAGCGCGTCGAGCTGCGCCTCGCTGGCTTCGGGCTCGATCGTGAACAGCACGCTCGCCAGGCGTGGCGCCGACGGCCTCACGCCGCGCAGCAGCAGCGCCTCGGCGCCCGCGGCGGGCTGGCGCTGGTACTTGCGATAGAAGCGCACGAGGTAGGCCGAGCCTTCGCGGTCGGCAAAGCGCGCGAGCATTTCGCGCCGGCCCGGGTCGGCAGGGTCCTGCAGCATGCGCTCGGCATCCGATTCGCCGCCGTACATCCGGTGGCGCACCAGGTCGCGCATCAGGCGGATGAACACCAGGTTGACCGAGTGCTTGAAGCCCTCTCGCACCGTCATCGAGCTGCCGCCGTGAGAGCGCTCGAAGTTTCCGAACTGGTGCATGCCGCCGCCGGTGAAGAAGGCCTCCGACGGGCTCGCAGAGTACCGGCGCTCCATGGCGGCCTCGAGCATCGGCGCGAGGCTGCGGTCCTTGGCGCGCAGAAGGTATGTCCGCGCCCAGGCGCCCAGCGGATCGCGCGGGCTCACCGCCAGCGCCGACAGCTCGGTGGAGCTCAGATCGGCCCAGCGCGCGTGCAGTTCGGCGACGAGCTCCAGGTAGCTCACCAGGGTGCGCAGCTTGGCCGTCGAGCCCAGGTCCAGTCGCGCGCCCTGGTTCACGTCGAAAGGCTGATCGATGCTGTCGGCCTGGACACGCAGCAGGTTCGCCCGTGCGCCGCGCTCGAACAGCGTGAAGCTGTAGACCAAGGGGGCGGGGTCCGCGCCGGGGTCGAGCATGTGGAAGCCGACCAGTCCCGCCGCCTTTGCCGCGGCGGGCGCGCGCAGGCCGGCGAGAATTCGCGCCGCGAGCGCCTGCGCCTCGCCGTCGAGGCTGGTTTCCGCCTCGAGGTCGAGACGCTCGAGGTCGTAGGCGCGCGGTACGTCGAGCAGGGTGGAGATGTGGGTGCGCAGCGCGCTCGCGGCCTTGCGCTGGACGAAGTCGGTCCTCGGCGCCGGCGGCAGTTCGGGCTGCAGGCGCAGGGGCAGCGGCAGTGCCGCATCGCGCAGCGGAGTCGATATCACGCCGGCCTCGGCCATCAGCCGCAGGTAGCTGTCGGTCAGCCGCGTCAGGCCCGTGCCGTCGCCGAGCAGATGCTGCGACGGGCGGCGCTGCGCGATCATCAGCGACAGCGCCTGCTTGAAGGCTTCGGCCTGGCGCCGCAGCGCTTCTTCCGTGGGCGCGGCGCCTTCGTCGTAGTCGGCGAGCAGCCGGTTGACTTCGCCGAAGTCGCGGCCGTACCAGGCCCACAGGCCGTCGCCCAGGCCGTGCACTTCGCCGATACCGGGGCGCGCGGCCAGAGGCACCGTATCGAGGTAGTCGACGACGATCTGGCGGCGCCGCGTCAGCGTGTCCTCGCCGTCCTGGTAGGCGCGCAGCGAGGCCGATGCCATCTGGCGCAGCTTCTCGCCGACCGACGCGGTGCGGCCGTGAGGGGAATGGCGGTACTTCTCGATCTGGGTCGCCAGCGTGCTGCCGCCCGTCGCCGCCTGGCTGGGGTCGACGGCCCGGCGCGCCTGTTCGAGCGCGGCCTTCGCGAAGCGCTCAGGATCGATCGCGGGGTTGCGCTGCGGCGGCTGCGCGTCCAGCAGGCGGCGGTCCTCGACGAACAGCAGGGCGCTCACCAGCAGCGGCGGCACCTCCTCAAAGCGCTCGTACACGCGCGTCGGCACGCGCGTGTGCAGCAGCTCGGCATTGCGGCAGTCGCGCACGGTCAGGCCTGCCTGATTCTTCTCCCGGTAGGGGATGAAAAGCTTGCGCTCCTGCAGTTCGATCAGCCGCGGCGACATGCGGGCCTGGCGGGTGATCGCGAAGCCCAGGGGCTCCAGGCGCTCGATGTAGCCGGGCAGCTGGTCGTAGCCCAGCCGCTCGTCATAAGGCCCGGTGTGGGGGAAGCGGATGGCATCGCTGGCACCGACGTCGACGCTGAAGCGGGCACCGCTGGCGAGGTCGCGCCACAGGGCCGATTGCAGCCGGGAAGTCTTCAATTCGTCCACCGTGAATGCGGCAAGCGCACCCACGACGCCAAGCCCAGCGCCGATCCAGAAAACCTTCTTGAACCATGTCATGCTCTGCCTCGCACACAGTCCGCACCGTGGGTTCGTGAATGACGGATGATGCGCTTTCCGCAGCCATTTGGCTTGTTCCGGATGCTGGTGTGCTGCGGC
>NZ_JBFUIU010000565.1:0-5958 GCF_056401695.1 Variovorax sp. P4_D9 | reverse complement strand
GACCTGGAAGCGCGTGACCTCCGGGACTCGTCCCGCACCGTCGCGCCACTCAAGCCGGCGCCTGATGCCCGCCTCCTGGACAACTCGCACCAGACGATCGAGCAATCGGTCGTGCAGGTGCTTGCCTGGTGGCGGGAAGTACAGCCGTTCGAGTCCGCTTGAACGGTGTTTCGGTCCAGCAGGGCCCCCGCCGCGCGACAGCGCATCGGTCCTGCTGGTTGTTCAACTTCAACCGGGCCCCATAGCCCAAACAACCGCCGTCTCGAGATCCAAGCCAGTTGCAAGCAATTTCGCTATCGCTGCTGCAAAACCCTGCGTGACGGAAGGAAAAACACATGTCTGAATCTTTTGCCGACCTATTCGAAGAATCCCTGAAGCGTTCGGAGATGCGCACTGGTGAGGTCATCACCGCCGAAGTCGTGCGTGTCGAACACAACCACGTCGTCGTCAACGCAGGCCTCAAATCCGAAGCCTACGTGCCGATCGAAGAATTCAAGAACGACAAGGGCGAACTCGAAGTCCAGGCCGGCGATTTCGTTTCCGTGGCCATCGGCAGCGTCGAGAACGGCTACGGCGACACCATCCTCTCGCGCGACACCGCCAAGCGTCTGGCTTCGTGGCTCGCGCTCGAGAAGGCCCTCGAATCCGGCGACTTCGTCACCGGCACCACGAGCGGCAAGGTCAAGGGCGGCCTCACGGTGCTGGTCAACGGCATCCGCGCCTTCCTGCCGGGTTCGCTGATCGACACCCGTCCGATCAAGGACCTGACCCCGTACGAGAACAAGACCCTAGAATTCAAGGTCATCAAGCTCGACCGCAAGCGCAACAACGTGGTGCTCTCGCGCCGCGCCGTGGTCGAAGCCAGCATGGGCGAAGAACGCGCCAAGCTGATGGAAACCCTGAAGGAAGGCGCAGTCGTGCGCGGCGTCGTCAAGAACATCACCGAATACGGTGCGTTCGTCGACCTCGGCGGCATCGACGGTCTGCTGCACATCACCGACATGGCATGGCGCCGCGTTCGCCACCCGAGCGAAGTGGTGCAGGCCGGCCAGGAAATCACCGCCAAGATCCTCAAGTTCGACACCGAGAAGAACCGTGTCTCGCTGGGTCTGAAGCAGATGGGCGACGACCCGTGGATGGGCGTTTCGCGCCGCTACCCGCAATCGACCCGCCTGTTCGGCAAGGTCACGAACATCGCCGACTACGGCGCGTTCGTCGAACTCGAACCCGGCATCGAAGGCCTGGTGCACGTGTCGGAGATGGACTGGACCAACAAGAACATCGCGCCGAACAAGATCGTCTCGCTCGGCGACGAAGTCGAAGTCATGGTCCTCGAGATCGACGAAGACAAGCGCCGCATCAGCCTCGGCATGAAGCAGTGCAAGGCCAACCCGTGGCAGGAATTCGCGCAGAACACCAAGCGCGGCGACCGCGTCAAGGGCCCGATCAAGTCGATAACCGACTTCGGCGTGTTCGTGGGCCTGGCTGCCGGCATCGACGGCCTGGTTCACCTGTCCGACCTCTCGTGGAACGAAACCGGCGAAACCGCCGTTCGCAACTACAAGAAGGGCCAGGAAGTCGAAGCGATCGTGCTGGCCGTCGATGTCGACCGCGAGCGCATCTCGCTGGGCATCAAGCAGCTCGACAGCGATCCGTTCACCACCTTCACCACCGTGAACGACAAGGGCCAGATCGTGACCGGCAAGGTCAAGACGGTCGACGCCCGCGGCGCTGAAATCGACCTCGGCGAAGACATCATAGGCTACCTGCGCGCCAGCGAAATCTCCCGCGACCGCGTGGAAGATGCACGCAACGTGCTCAAGGAAGGCGACGAAGTCACGGCCGTGGTGGTCAATGTGGATCGCAAGACCCGCAACATCCAACTGTCGATCAAGCAGAAGGACATGGTCGACGAGCAAGGCGCCATGGCCAGCCTGAGCCAGCAGTCGGCACGCGAGAACGCGGGCACGACCAGCCTGGGCGCCCTGCTGCGCGCCAAGCTGGACAACAGCGACAAGTAAGCTGAGTCCAAGGACAGGGCTGGCGCGGGGCGCCGCTCTGTCCTTTTTTTCGTCTACATTTTTCTCTTGCCATGACCCGCTCCGATCTCGTCGAAGAACTCGCGGCCCGCTTTGCGCAACTGACGCACCGCGATGCCGAATACGCCGTCAAGACCATCCTTGACGCGATGAGCGACGCACTGGTGCGCGGGCATCGCATCGAGATCCGCGGCTTCGGCAGCTTCACGGTGAACCGGCGCCCGCCCCGCATCGGACGCAACCCGCGCTCCGGCGAGAGCGTGCAGATTCCCGAGAAGCGCGTGCCCCACTTCAAGCCGGGCAAGGCCCTGCGCGAAGCGGTCGACGCGAAAACCGCACTGCTCGACGCCGAGAAGCAGAAGCGGGGCTGACACGCCGGCCCCGGCATAGAATTCCCCGGCCATCGGGGACCCGCATGAAATATCTCCTGTGGCTGCTCAAGGCAGCCATTTTTTYTACCCTCTTCGCCTTCGCGCTGAACAACCAGCACGACGCCACCGTCTACTTCTTCTTCGGCACCTCGTGGCGCGCGCCCCTGGTGCTGGTGGTGCTGGCCGCCTTCACGGGCGGCCTGGTCGTGGGCRCGCTCGGCATGCTGCCGGGCTGGTGGAAGCACCGCAGCGCCGCAGCGCAGATTCCGGCTGCACAGGGTGCGCCGGGTGCGCCACCGGCGGCTGCGTCGGCTCCCGCCACGACCGCAGCCCCCACCGACCTGCCCGCCGTACGCCAACATGGACTTTGACTTCAGCTGGCTTCTGCTCGGCCTGCCGATCGCCTTCGTGCTGGGCTGGCTGGCTTCGCGTTTCGACCTCCGGCAACTCAGGATCGAGAACCGCCAAGCCCCGAAAGCCTACTTTCGCGGCCTGAACTTCCTGCTCAACGAGCAGCAGGACCAGGCCATCGACGCCTTCATCGAGGCGGTTCAGAACGACCCCGACACGCAGGAACTGCACTTCGCTCTCGGCAACCTGTTCCGGCGCCGCGGCGAATACCAGCGCGCGGTGCGCGTGCACGAGCACCTGCTGGGTCGCGGCGACCTGAGCCGTGCCGACCGCGACCGCGCGCAGCACGCGCTGGCACAGGATTTCCTGCGCGCCGGCCTGCTCGACCGCGCCGAAGCGGCGCTGCAGAAGCTGGAAGGCACGCGCTACGAGAACGAGGCCCGGCTGTCGCTGCTGGCCATCTATGAACGCTCGCGCGAATGGGCGCAGGCCGAGGATGTGGCGCAGAAGCTCGACGAATCCGACCAGGCGAGCTACGCCACGCGGCGGGCGCACCACCTGTGCGAACAGGCCGCCGAGCGCGTTGCCGCCGGCGACTCGGGCGCAGCCGCGAAAGTGCTGCAGCAGGCGATCCTGCTGGCGCCGGAAGCGCCGCGACCGGCGATCGAACGCGCCACGCTGCAGTTGCGCAGCGGCGACGCAGCGGCCGCCTTCGACACGCTGGCGGCACTGAGCGAAACCGCGCCGATGGCGCTGCCCCTGTATGCGGCGGCGCTGCAGCAGGCCGCGGTCGCCTCGCAGCGCTCCGGGGAAGCCCTCGCCCTGCTGCAGCGCCGCTATGTGGCCTCGCCCTCGATCGATGTGCTGGAGGCGATCATCGCCCTCGGCGGCACGCCGGCGCTGCCGGACGATGCGCCATCGGATGCGGYGATCGCACCGGAACCCCGCGACGGCTATATCGCCCACCTGGCGCACCACCCCTCGCTGGTCGCGGCCTCGCGCTGGCTCGCCGGCGAACGCTTCGAGCACGAGGAGTTTCACCCGCAGGTGCAGCGCTCGCTCGACCAGGCCACCCGGCCGCTGATGCGCTACCGCTGCGCGGCCTGCGGCTTCGAGGCCCACCAGTACTTCTGGCATTGCCCGGGCTGCCAAGCCTGGGACAGCTACCCGCCGCGCCGCGTCGAGGAACTGTAGCCACCACGCTCCCTCACTGCGTGTGGTCGCTGCCCCCCCGAGGGGGCCGAAGGCCGCCTTGGGGCGGCCCGGCGCCGGCCTGGCCCCACGCTCCCCACCGTTTCGCTGGCCCCCGCGAAGGCCCTTCCCAAGGGGGTCGGCCCCGCCTTGTCCAAGCGCATCACCGAAGCACGCAAGGAAGCGCCGTTCAAGGACTGGCCGGACTTCATGACGCGGGTCAAGGGCGTGAAGGACAAGTCCGCCACCAAGCTGTCGGCCGAAGGCCTGACAGTGAACGGCCTGCCCTTCGGTGCTGCGCCCGCACCGGCCGAGGTGGCGAAGAACGAGATCAAGTTCGCGCCGAAGAAGGCGGCCAGCCCCGCCAAGTCGGCTTCCAAGCCTAAACCCCAGGCAAGGCGCACACGCGCCGCTGCTGATCCCAAGCCGCCTACGGGCAGCTTTTGCGTTGTCGCCTTCCAGTGTCGCGCCTTGGTCGATGGCAGGGAAATGCCCGAGCGATGGCCCGATATTTGCACGTATGCTGCCGATCGCCTTTTTCAATTTCGCACGTTTCGGAGAGTCCATGAATCACAAGTTCGGCATTGCACTCGCGGGCCTCACCCTTGGCGCCGCAGCATTCGCCCAGACCAAGTGGGACCTGCCCACCGCCTACCCCGCCACCAACTACCACACCGAGAACGTCACCCAGTTCGCGAAAGATGTGGATGCGGCGACCGGCGGCAAGCTCAAGGTCACGGTGCATGCCAACGCGTCGCTCTTCAAGGCCCCGGAGATCAAGCGTGCGGTGCAGAGCGGCCAGGCGCAGGCCGGAGAGATCCTGCTGGCCAACTTCGCCAACGAGAACCCGATCTACGCGCTCGACGGCGTGCCTTTCCTGGCCACCACCTATCCCGAGGCGAAAAAGCTGTACGACGCGTCCAAGCCGGCCATGGAAAAGTTGCTTGCCGCGCAAGGAATCAAGGTCTTGTTCATGGTGCCGTGGGCACCGCAGGGCATCTACTCGAAGAAGGAAATCGGCTCGGTGGCCGACCTGCGCGGCATCAAGTGGCGCGCCTACAGCCCGGCCACCGCCAAGATCGCCGAGCTGATCGGCGCCCAGCCGGTTCAGATCCAGCAAGCCGAACTCAGCGCCGCGATGGCGACCGGCGTGATCGAGAGCTACATGAGTTCGGGCTCGACCGGCTACGACACCAAGACCTACGAGAACATCAAGAACTTCTACGACACGCAGGCCTGGATCCCCAAGAATGCGGTGCTCGTGAACCTCAAGGCCTTCGACGCGCTCGACCCGGCGACCAAGGCGGCGGTCACCAAGGCGGCCGCAGACGCCGAGGCTCGCGGCTGGAAAATCGCACAGGAGAAGAACGAGGAATACAAGCGCCTGCTGGCCGAGCGCGGCATGAAGATCCACAAGCCCTCGGCCAAGCTCGATGCCGACATGCGGCAGGTCGGCGGCATCATGCAGGCCGACTGGCTCAAGGCCGCCGGCGCCGATGGCGCAGCGATCGTCGACACCTACAAGAAGAAATGATGAAGCCCCCACGCTCATCGCTTCGCGTATCCCTGCCCCCCGAGGGGGCGCAGGCCTCCCTTGAGGCCCGGCGGGAGGCCTGAGCGATGCGTCGCTGGCTCGACCGCCTGTACGACGGCGCAGGTGCATTGGGCGCGTTCTGCGTGTTCCTGATCTTCGTGTTGATGATCGTGGCCGGCGTCGGCCGCCAGGTGAACTGGCACGTGAGCGGACTCAACGACGTGGTCGCCTGGCTCTGCGCCGCCGCGGCCTTCTTCGCCATGGCCCACGCCTTCCGCCACGGCGACTTCGTGCGCGTCACGCTTCTGCTCGAGGCCGTGTCGCCGAAGGTCCGGCGCGCGCTCGACGTCGGCTGCCTGCTGATCGCCGCGGTCGCGGTGGCCTACCTCACCTGGTCGGCGACCAGCTTCACGTGGGAGAGTTACGAGTTCGCCGAGATGGCCACCGGCCTGGTCGTGATCCCGATCTGGAT
>NZ_JBFUIU010000564.1:0-5963 GCF_056401695.1 Variovorax sp. P4_D9 | reverse complement strand
CCCATGGTCGCCGTATTGCAGCACCGCGGTCGGCGAGGCCTTGATACCCAGCTTGTGCTCGATGCTCACGCAGTGSACGTCRTTGCGCKCGCCCAGCGAGCCGTCCTTGTTCACGAGGAACTTCGGCACCACGAACAGGCTGATGCCCTTCACGCCTTCGGGCGCGCCGGTGACGCGGGCCAGCACCAGATGGACGATGTTCTCGGCCATGTCGTGCTCACCGTAGGTGATGAAGATCTTGGTGCCGAACACCTTGTAGCTGCCGTCGGGCTGAGGTAACGCGCGGCTGCGCACCATCGCCAGGTCGCTGCCGGCCTGCGGCTCGGTCAGGTTCATGGTGCCGGTCCAGCGGCCTTCGATCATCGGCGGCAGGTAGGTCTGCTTCAATTCATCGGAGCCGGCGGTCAGCAGCGCCTCGATGGCGCCATCGGTCAGCAACGGGCACAACGCGAAGCTGAGATTGGCGCTGTTGTTGATTTCGATGCACGCGGCCCCGATTGTCTTCGGCAGGTCTTGGCCTCCGTAGACGGCTGGGTGCTGCAGCCCTTGCCAGCCGCCCTCGGCGTATTGGCGGTAAGCCTCCGAGAATCCGGGCGTGGTCGTCACGGCGCCGTCTTTCCACGTCGACGGGTTCTTGTCGCCTTCGTGATTCAGCGGCGCAATGACGCCTTCATTGAAGCGGGCGCATTCCTCCAGCACGGCTTGCGCAGTATCGACACCGGCCTCCTCGAAGCCAGGCAGCGTGGCGACCTGGGCGAGGCCGGCGAGTTCGGTCATGCAGAACAGCATGTCCTTGACAGGGGCTTGATAGCTCATCGAGTCTCCTTGGATTCAGTACGTGGTTGGCCGAGCTCGTGCAACGGCATCGCCATGGGGCGGGCGAACTCGACTGTAGGAGTACGAGCGCGACGGAGCTTCGCATTTGGCGCCACGTCCTTCGCATTTCATGCCGGGCGAGGCTTTCGTCGTGGCGCCAAAAGCGAAACAAGTGTCGCCAATTGGGAAGCGTGCCGCGAGTACCCGCGAGAAGATTGCACCTGTCGTGGCGCTCAACTCCGCGCCGAGGCCGCAGGTGTCCTGCCTGCGATCAACATTCCCAACTAATCCTTCGGAGACAAGACAGATGACCCAGCGACCCTGGCTACATTCGTACGGCGAAGTCCCGCCGCAGATCAACCCCGATGCCTACAGTTCGATCGTCGCGCTGCTTGAAGAGGCCATGGGCCGATACGCCGACAAAACGGCGTTCCGTTCGTTCGGACAAGGCCTGAGCTACCGCGACGTCGACCGCTTGTCGGCGCGCTTCGCCACCTTTCTGCAGCGTGAACTCGGCGTGTCCAAGGGCGACCGCATCGCGGTCATGATGCCCAACCTGGCGGCCTTCCCGGTGGTGTTCATGGGAATTGCCCGGCTGGGCGCGGTGCAGGTCAACGTGAACCCGCTCTACACGCCACGAGAACTCGCCCATCAGCTCARCGATGCGGGCGTGAAGACCATCGTCGTGTTCAACGGTTCCACCGCGACGCTCGCCGAAGTGGTCACGCAAACATCCGTCACCCAAGTCATCACGGTCAGCCCGGGCGACGCACTGGCGACGGCGGTTCCGGGGCCCGCGGCCGATGCGCGGCTGACCCGCACCCTGGCCTTGGCGGACATCCTGCTCGAAGGCAAACCCACGGACTACCGCGCCCCGGTGCTGACCGGCGACGACCTGCTGTTCCTGCAATACACCGGCGGCACGACCGGTGTGTCGAAGGGCGCCAGCCTGTCGCATCGCAACCTGGTGGCCAACACCGAACAGTACAAGGCCTTCATGCGGGAGACCATCCGGCCCGGCGAGGAAGTGGTGGTGACGGCCCTGCCGCTCTATCACATCTTCGCGCTGATGGTGAACCTGATCAGCTACTTCTCCATCGGTGCCGAGAACTGGCTGGTGGCGAATCCGCGTGACATGGACGGATTGATCGATACCTTCAAACAATCGCGTCCGACGGTTTTCACCGGCGTCAACACGCTCTATGCCGGCCTGGCCGCACATCCGCGCCTCAAGGAAGTGGATTTCTCGCACCTGCGCCTGTCGGTCGGCGGCGGCGCCGCGGTGGTCGGTGCCACCTCCACGCGCTGGAAGGAAGTCACCGGATGCTTCATCCTGGAAGGCTACGGGTTGTCCGAAACCAGCCCGATCCTGTCCATCAATCCGCCATTCATCGGCGAATTCACCGGCACGACGGGATTGCCGCTGCCATCGACGGACATCAAGCTGATCGACGACAAGGGCGACGAGGTGGCCTTGGGCCAGTCCGGCGAGATTTGCGCCAAGGGTCCTCAGATCATGAGCGGCTATTGGCAGAAGCCCGAGGCCAACGCCGCAGCCTTCACGCCGGATGGCTACTTCCGCACCGGCGACGTCGGCGTTTTCGACGCGCGCGGTTTCCTCAAGATCGTGGACCGCATCAAGGACATGATCATCGTCTCGGGATTCAACGTCTACCCGAACGAGATTGAAGCGGTGGCGACCGCATGCCCCGGCGTGGCCGAGTGCGCCTGCGTGGGCGTGCCCGACGAGAAGACCGGCGAGGCACTGCGCCTCTTCGTCGTGAAGGCACCTGGCGCCGACCTGACGGAGAAGGCTGTCGTCGACCACTGCCGGGCATCCCTGACCGGCTACAAGGTGCCCAGGTCGGTATCGTTCGTCGACGCCCTTCCCAAGTCCACAGTGGGCAAGATCCTCAGGCGCGAGCTGCGAAGCGTCGTCTGAGGAACCCGACCCATACAACGGAGCAGCCCGGGGCCATCCTGTGCGATTCACTTCTTCGCAGTGTGGCCCTCGCGCCATGCCGACGGAACCTGGTGAAACTGGGCGGTGAACCACCGGGTGAAGGAGCCCTGCGTGCTGTAGCCAAGGAGTTCGGATATTCGTTGGAGGCTGTAGTTGGGGTTGTCGATGTACCGGGGCGCCAGTTCGCAGCGCACTTTGTTGACCAACAAGGTGAAGCTCGCCCCGGCTTCGTCCAGCTGGCGCTGCATCGAACGCACGCTCAGCCCGAGACCTTGCGCCACACACTCGCTGGTGGCTCGCCCCATCGGCAGCGTGAGGTAGATAGCTCGACGCACCTCCAGCACGATCTTGTTGTCGCTTGCCCGGGGCAAAGTTTCGATGAACTGCCTCGCATAGCGGGCCATGGCCGGATCGGCGGACGGGTTGGGTGCGTCCAGGTCCGCCGCAGGAATGACGATGCCGCTGAATTCGCTGTTGAATTCCAATCTGCAGGCGAACACGCGGCGATGCAATTGCAGGTCACTTGGGGCCGAATGGGTGAAGTTCACGCTGTCGGGTTGCCACCGCACCCCCATGAGGGCCGCACACATCCGGAACAACACGCCGATCGCCAGTTCAGTGGCCTGGCGCGCCGGGACATGGGCCACCACCTCGAGCCGAACGATCACGACCCTTCCCGCCTCCTCGATCTGGGTTGCCAGGCTTTCGTTGAGAAGGTGCCGGTAGTCGATGGTGGTGACCAGGGCATCCCGCAACGTGGGCTGGTGACTGATCAGCAAGCTGATGGCTCCGAAGTGCGAAAGCTGCCGCGACTCCGCCATGCGCAGACCGAAGTTGATGCATCCGGAGGCCGCCGCCGACTCTTCCAGCACGGCGACCGCCGCATCCGTCGGAATCCGTTGCTCGGGGTCCTTGAGCATGGCCTGGCTCAGTCCCGCGCGCCGAAGTGCCTCCCCGGGGTTGAATCCGAGGCTCGTTGCGACCTCCAGATAGTTGGTCAGGGCTGCGGCACGAACGAGGGGAACCATGGTCAGGTGAGGGGCATTACGGCGCCGCCAAATTCTGGCACGGAATGCGAAATCGATGGCGCAAGTTGCACAGCGTCCCGGCGTCGCAATCTCTAAAGTTGATCCCAAGCATTTCAAGCAGGAGACATGAATGGCAAAGGCAGTACGCCTCTATGAAACCGGTGGACCGGAAGTCCTTCGCTACGAGGACGTTGAAGTGGGCCAGCCCGGCCCCGGCCAGGTGCGGCTGCGCCACGTGGCCGTCGGCCTCAACTACGCAGACACCTACTTTCGAAACGGCACCTATCCCGTGCCGATGCCCAGCGGCATCGGCGTCGAGGCCGCCGGCGTGGTGCAGGAGCTGGGCGAGGGCGTGACCCATCTGGCGGTCGGCGACCGCGTCACCTACACCGGCTTCATCAACACGCTGGGGGCCTACAGCACCGAGCGGCTGATTTCCGCAGCGCCCTTGATCCGCTTGCCCGAGACCATCGCCTTCGAAACCGCGGCCGCCATGACCATGCGGGGCCTGACCAGCGCCTACCTGATGCGCCGCATCTACCCCTTCAAGCAGGGCGACACCTTGCTGTTGCACGCCGCGGCGGGGGGTGTCGGCCTGATCGTCGCGCAGTGGGCCAGGCTTCTGGGCATCACGGTCATCGGGACGGTCTCGACCGAAGAGAAGGCAGAGATCGCCCGCTCGCACGGCTGCGAATACACCATCAACTACAGCCATGACGACGTGGCCCGGCGCGTGCGCGAGATCACGGATGGGGTGGGCGTGAACGTGGTGTTCGACAGCGTCGGCAAGAGCACCTTCATGGCCTCCCTGGACTCGCTCAAGCGTCGCGGCCTGATGGTCTGCGTGGGCACTGCCAGCGGCCCGATTCCGCCCTTCGACCCGCAGCTGCTGGCGGTCAAGGGGTCCCTGTACATGACCCGGCCGGCACTGGCCGACTACATCGTGGACCCTGCCGAGAAGGCGGAACTGGCGGACGAGGTCTTCGGTCACGTGGCGGCGGGCCGCATCAGGATCGAGATCAATCAGCACTATGCCCTGCAGGATGCCGTGCACGCCCACCGCGACCTGGAATCGCGCAAGACGACGGGTTCCTCGATCTTCGTCGTCTGAGAAATACAACCCCCTGGAGACAAATTCATGAAAATCGAACAACTGACCTGCAGCATTGGCGCCGAATTGCTCGACGTGAGCCTGGAGGATGCCGCCTACGACAACGGCGTGTTCAACGAGGTCTATCAAGCCCTGCTGACGCACCGCGTGCTGTTCCTGCGCAATCAGGACATCTCGCGCAAGGTGCACGTGGACTTCGCATCGCGGCTTGGGCAGCTGGAAACCCATCCGATGGTTCCCACCCATCCGGACGCGCCCGGCTTGGTCCAGATCTACAAGAATCCCGACAGCCCCGTCGACCGCTACGAGAACGCCTGGCACACCGACGGCACATGGCGCGAGACGCCCTCGCTGGGCGCTGTACTGCGCTGCGTCGAGTGCCCGCCGGTCGGTGGCGACACGATGTGGGCCAACATGGTCATGGCCTACGAGAAGCTGCCTGCCGAAGTCAAGGCGCAGATCGCCGACCTGTGGGCCAACCACAGTTTCAACAGTTCCTTCGCCGCGGCGATGCCGCAGGAGAAGCGACTGGCCATGAAGGCCCAGTACCCGGACGCCGAACACCCCGTGGTGCGCACGCACCCCGAGACGAGAGAGAAGGTGCTGTTCGTCAACGCCTTCACGACGCACTTCGTCAACTTCCACAACAAGCAGAACGTGCGCTTCGGCCAGGACTACAACCAGGCCGGATTCGACTTGCTGCAGTACCTGATCGCGCAGGCGAGCATCCCCGAATACCAGGTGCGCTGGCGCTGGAAGCCCAACAGCATCGCGATCTGGGACAACCGCAGCACCCAGCACTACGCGGTCATGGACTACCCGCCCTGCCATCGCAAGATGGAACGCGCAGCCATCGTGGGCGACAAGCCCTTTTAAAGCGAACCTCGCACCCGGCCTCATCACCTTTCCAGTTTCAACGAGAGACACACCATGAACTTCCTCGACGGCTCCCTGTTCCCCGAAAACCAGCAACCCCTGATCATCACCGCCGCGCCCTACGCGCCCTCGTGGATGCCCTCCGATTTTCCGGAGGACATTCCGGTCA
>NZ_JBFUIU010000563.1:0-6718 GCF_056401695.1 Variovorax sp. P4_D9 | reverse complement strand
ATGTACTTCTGACGGATCCTCTGCGGCGATGGCTTTCGCTGCCAACCATTGAGCTTGCTCCTTGGTAATCGTCCGAAGCGCTCGCTTGACAGTGGGAATGGATGCGGACGCCATGCTCAATGCGTTGATGCCCATACCCATTAGTAGCACAGCCGATGCAGGGTCGCCCGCCATTTCGCCGCACACGCTGATCGGCCGCTTTGCATCGTGTGCACCCAGGACAGCGTCATTGATCGCCCCTATCACTGCAGGATGCAAGCTATCGAAATGACGCGAGACGCGCGCGTTGGTGCGGTCCACGGCCAAGAGATACTGCGTCAGATCGTTGGTCCCAATGGAGAAGAAGTCCACTCGTTTGGCTAACGCGTCCATCTGGTAGAGGGCTGATGGCACTTCGACCATTGCGCCCAGCTTGACCGTGGCATCGGGCCAACTGGCGACGCCGCTCTCGGCAGCGGCACGCGCGAGGAGCTCCCGCACTGCGTCCACTTCCCAAGCCGAGCTGATCATCGGCAACAGGATCTGCAGGTTGCCCATACCGRCATTGGCACGCAGGAGAGCGCGCAACTGCGTGAGGAAGATTCCCGGGTTGTCCAGCGTCAGGCGGATACCACGCCAGCCGAGACAGGGGTTGTTTTCCTGTATCGGGAAATAGGGAAGCCCCTTGTCGCCTCCGACGTCCAAGGTGCGGATGGTCACCGGCCGCGGCGCGAACGCTTCCAGCACGTGTCGGTAGACCTGGTACTGGTCGTCTTCAGAAGGAAACGCGTCGCTCACCATGAATGTGAACTCCGTACGAAATAGTCCAATCCCCTCAGCCCCACTTTCAAGAGCAGTGGCCAGATCGGAGGGCAGACCGATATTGGCATGCAGGCCGACTCGCGCCCCGTCGGGCGTCTCGGCCGGCAAACTTCGCAACGTGCTCAACGCCGCAGCAGATTCACGCGCTTTCTTGATGAACACATCGAACTGCTCGACAACTTCAGGCGCGGGATCGATGAAAACACGACCCTCATTTCCGTCGACGAGAAGGCGTTGTCCCCCCAACTGAGCGAGCGGAACGCTGCCAATCCCCATCACCGCGGGTATGCGCAGCGTGCGCGCCAGAATTGCGGCGTGCGAAAAAGGAGATCCTCTGGTGCACACGATGCCCGCAAGCTGATCGGGAGGAACGTCGGCGATCCGGACGATGCTGACCTCCTCACCGACGAGAATGCATCGCTCGGGGTAGGCCTCGCGCTTTATTTTGTCCGGCTGGAGGTGCAGGAGCACGCGACGGCCCAGGCCGCGCAGGTCTTCGGCTCGTGCTCGAAGGTAGGGATCTGGCGACTCCTCGAAGGCGCGTGCGTGCTCGGCGATTGTCCGTCGCAGCGCGCTGCCGCCCGAAGCGCCGGCGAGAATCCGCTCATGGGTATCGGCAAACAGTTCGTCGTCGTCCAGCAGTTCGATGTACACGCCAAACATCGCATGCACCTCCGTCGGCATCTGGGCGACAATGCGCTCCCCACTCGAGCGCAACTCGGCGCGAACAGCGTCCACGGCCTGCTGAAACGCCCGGGCCTCAGCTGCGGCATCCGCGACCTCGCCCTCGGGGACAGCGTCGAGATCGGCCGCCGGCGACGGCAACACTCCAATTCCGATTCCGATGCCAGAAGCACCTTTGACGCCGTGAAGCGAACGCGGCGTTAACTGGCCGCCGTCCTGGCCGGCCGATGCCCTTGCACCCGGGAGTGCTGTGGCGTCGGAAAGCCCCGACAGTGCGGCCGCGACGGCGGAAATGAAATCCTCTTCGTCCTTGTTGAACTTGCGGTCATTTAGTTGGCGGACTTCCAGGACGCCGATCACCACGCGGTCGTGAACGATAGGCACGCCGAGAAATGCATGGTGGGCCTGCTCGCCGAACTCCGGAAAATGTCGGAAACGGGGGTGCTCCTGCGCATTGCACAGACTGATCAAGCTCTGACGCTCAGCAACCAAGCCCACCAACCCTTCTCCTTGCGCGAAGCGTACCGCTCCGACTGCCAGTGGATCCAAGCCGTCAGTCGCTACAAGGACGAAGCTGGCTTCCGGCGGGGCCAAGAGGTAGACGGAACAGACATCCACCCCCAAATGCCCCTTGACCTCCCGCGCAACGGCCGCCAGGCCCTCGCCGTGGCTGGTCACGTTGCTCAGGCTATTGGCAATATTGGCGAGCGCGTCATGCATCAGGCACATGCTCCTACCAAAGAAGACCAAAGTCCACACCTCGCCGTTGGGTGGGCGGGGTCCGGAACCGTTTGACGAGGCAGGCCGGACGTGGCGACGGACAATCCGCTCATTTGAGTAGACACTGCTGCCGCATTCACTGCCGAGCCCTCGCCGCGAGCTGCGCTCCGAATGTGGCGGCGGGACGATTCACCGGCCCTGCCGCCGCCGATGGCGGCGTCGCAGCCACCAGGCAAGCACGGTGGCGGCGACGAATCCGACCAACACCGGAACCTCGAGGTGCTGCAAGTTCTCCAGTGCCGATTCGAACGCCTTGCCAAAGAGCCAGCCAAGACCTGACACCAGGATCGCCCAGAGGACGGCACCGAGTACATTGAAAAGCATGAAGCGCGGCGCGCTGATGGTTGTTGTGCCGATCAGTACCGGCCCGGCCATACGCAAGCCATAGGTAAAGCGCACGATGACGATCAACCAAGCGTCATAGCGCAAGGCCAGGTGCCGAATGCGCGCAGTCTCACGCGCCAGCGACGGAAAGCGGGCGAGAAGCGCTTTGCCATGGCGTCGACCCAGCAAAAAGAAGCATTGGTCTCCGGCGGACGCTGCCACGGTAGCAATGGTGATCACCCAGGCCATGTCAAGATGCCCGCGATGCGCAGCGAACCCGGCGAGCACCAAGACCGTCTCACCTTCGAGAAAGCAACCCACGGCCAGGGCCCAGTAGCCATAGGCTTCGATCAGCGCGCCGGCTTCCATGCGGACAACACTCCGGGAATCTGTGAAAGAGCGCTTACCCGCGGGCGCCGACTCGGCCGCGCGGAATGCGTGCGCCGAGACGTGCGAGTGCATCGGCTACAACACTGGGCCGCATTCGGCAGGCGAATTCCGCCTTCGTCGGCGGTCTGTTTCCGCACGCGGCTTCTCGCGTCGAGCATGCGTTTCTGCGCCAACGTGTTGTCGGCCGACGCGCAGCTCGGCACACTGGGAGGAGACGCCTGATGCGGTGAGCGAGCGAAATATTCATGAAGACACGATCTTTGTTGCTGCAGCGTTGAGCCTCGGAGGCGTCTCAAAGGTATGGAATGGTGCGGGAGAAGGTATTTCCCACTCGAGGCCTTCCGCACCTTCCCAGGGCTTCTGTGGTGCCTTGGCGCCCTTGCCACGTGCACATGGCAACACAACAAAGACGAAGAAAAAGACCTGCGTCAGCCCGAACCAGAAACTTCCGATCGAAACAATCATGTTGAAGTCGGCGAACTGCATCGGATAGTCGGCATAGCGGCGCGGCATGCCCGCCAATCCCAGAAAATGCATCGGGAAGAAGGCCAGATTGAACGAAATCAGGGAACTCCAGAAATGGATCTTGCCGCGCGTCTCGTCGTACATGACGCCCGTCCACTTGGGCGACCAATAGTAGAAGCCCGAAAACATCGCGAAGAGAGAACCCGCCACCAGCACATAGTGGAAGTGCGCCACGACGTAGTAGGTGTCCTGAAGTTGGGTATCGAGCGGCGCGATCGCGAGCATGAGCCCAGTGAAGCCCCCCATGGTGAACACGAAGACGAAGCCCACGGCGAACAACATTGGGGTCTCGAAAGTCATCGATCCCTGCCACATGGTTGCGACCCAGTTGAAGATCTTCACTGCCGTCGGCACAGCGATCAGCATGGTCGCGTACATAAAGAACAGTTGACCGGTCAGCGGCATGCCCGTCGTGAACATGTGATGCGCCCAAACGACGAATGACAGGATCGCGATAGACGAGGTGGCGTACACCATCGATGAATAGCCGAAGAGCCTCTTGCGTGAGAACGCCGGTATGACCTGGCTGATGATGCCGAACGCTGGCAAGATCATGATGTAGACCTCTGGATGGCCGAAGAACCAGAAGATGTGCTGAAACATCACCGGGTCGCCGCCACCGGCAGGATTGAAGAAGTTGGTGCCGAAGTGGCGGTCAGTCAACGTCATGGTGATCGCGCCGGCGAGCACCGGCATCACAGCTATCAGCAGGTAGGCCGTCACCAGCCAAGTCCAGCAGAACATTGGCATCTTCATGAGGGTCATCCCCGGCGCGCGCATGTTAAGCACCGTCACGATGATGTTGATCGATCCCATGATCGAACTTGCGCCCATGATGTGAAGCGCAAAGATGGCGGTGTCCATGGAGGCGCCCATCTGCAGGGACAGCGGCGCATACAAGGTCCAACCCGCGGCCGGTGCGCCGCCGGGCATGAAGAAAGACGAGACCAACGTAATGGCTGCGGGCACGAGCAACCAGAAGCTGAAATTGTTCAGCCGTGCGAAGGCCATGTCGGAAGCTCCGATCTGCAACGGAATCATCCAGTTCGCAAAGCCCACGAACGCCGGCATGATGGCACCAAAGACCATGATGATTCCGTGCATCGTCGTTAGTTGGTTGAACAACTCCGGGTTCACGAATTGGAGTCCCGGCTGGAACAGCTCCAGCCGAATGAGCATCGCGAGAAGGCCGCCGATGAGCAGCATCGTTACCGAAAAAACCAGGTACATCGTCCCGATGTCCTTGTGGTTTGTCGCGTAGAGCCAGCGCCGCCAACCGCTTGGCCGGCCATGCGTGTGATCTGGGTCGCCGACTGCGCCGCCGAGATGGATCAAGGAACTCATTTCACGCCCTTATTGCTGGAAGGCGATTGGTCCGCGGGCGGCAGCCGATGTTGGAGGGATGCGCATCGGTCGACGGCATCGACGCAAGGGTCCGCGGCCCGAGGGAGTCCGCCCGCGGGTGGAGTTGGACTCTGAGATCGATGGCAGTCTGCGAACGAGCGGCGAATGCGGCTGCCATCACGGCCGTACCGGGCATTTTCGAATTGGTCGGTGCCGCCCGCGCCGATTCTCATCAATGAGAAATCGCTGTTTGCACGATGATGTAACATGTTAACGCCATGGTAATAACATACCAATAACACGCGAATTGTATTCGCTTATATGGTGAAGTGCGTCCGGGTTTGCTCGCGTGACACGCGGCCGCGTCTGTCGGTCGCAATCTAGGGCATGGGCAGATGCGAGCAGGTGGGTCGTGGGACGACCGCTTCTCTCGTCGGGCGAGTTTGTCACCAACCACAAGGCGCGCGCATCGCCTCGCTCGGTCTTGCTTCGCACACCAGTCGATGTGGACTTTCGATTGCCTGGCCTCCGCGTAGATGACCTTGAAGCCGCAAAGGGCCGGCTAGAGTCAGGGTTCTACGCGAGCGCGTCGGCCTCGAAGTCCAACGCCATCAGCTCGGTGCGCGATGCGGCGCGTCAGGCGGCGCCGTCGCGACGTGCGCAGGGCGCAGGGAAATTGCCGGCGCCCTCGGATCCACCAGACCCGGATCAATCGGGAGTAGTCTTCGCTATCGAAGGAGATTTGCCATGTTTAAACGCATTCTTGTCGCGACCGACGGTTCCGCGCTGTCCGAACAAGCCGTCGCCAAAGCGATCGAACTGAGCTTGTTGACCGGAGCCGAGCTGCTTGCAGTCACCACCCGGCTGCTGATGGGCAGCGAGACGCTGCACGTCCTTACCCACACGCACACGCCCGTGCTAGTGCTGCGTTAGTCCCGCGCGGCGCGGACTGGGGAGCGAGAGCTTCCAGAGCGTCTGGCGAGTCGAACGGATGCAGGTAAGCCGTACCGCGACTGACGGGCCGAGCGCACCACGAGGAGGCCGCGACGGCATGCGTGGTCACACGCAAAATATGGTTTCGAGATGCAGGGGCAGGGCGGACGACCGTTTCAGGGGCTGGAGCCTCTCAAGCCGGTGCCCGTGAACGCTGGTTAGAGCGCGCGTTGTGCTTCGGAGGATTCCTCCGAGCCACGCTCAAACTGCCGCCCCCGTACAAGGGGCGAGAACTGAAGATGGGGCAGAATCTACGCTTCGTCCAGGACAAAGACCGTTGCCATCAATTCTGTTTGCTCTGGTGGCGGGGCCACATGTTCCCTACGCCGCGAGCCAGTGAAACATCTCAGCTCTTGATACCGAGCAGGTCAAGCACCCCGCACACGAACGTGAGCGGGTGGGGGGGGCATCCAGGCACGTAGAGTGCGGGCTTGAATCGATCGAGGAAATTTCGCTCCAAGGCAGACGAACCCTCGAAGGGACTGCCCGATATCGCGCAGGCCCCGACTGCGATCACGAGCTTGGGATCGGGCATGCCGTCCCAGCACAGCTGCAGGGCCTCAGCCATGTTGCGCGTGATCGGCCCGGTCAGCACCAGGCCGTCCGCATGCCGCGGGGAGGCCACGATGTCGATGCCGTAGCGCCCGATGTCGAAGTTGACATTGGTGAGGGCATTGACCTCGAGTTCGCAGCCGTTGCAGCCACCGGCCGAGACCGATCTCAGCTTGAGCGAGCGACCAAAGCGCTTGCGCAGTGCTTCCGACACCTTGACGGGATCAGGTGCGGGTCGGGAGGCGTTGATGATCAGCCCGTCACGGTCGGTTGAGGCCAGCTTGAAATCGTTCGTGAACGAGAGCTTGCTGCTCGGGCACACAGG
>NZ_JBFUIU010000562.1:0-5977 GCF_056401695.1 Variovorax sp. P4_D9 | reverse complement strand
GGACCGTGCCCCTCGGTGGCGGCGTCGGCAAGATCTTCCACCTGGGCAAGCTGCCGGTGAACACCCAACTCTCGGCGTACTACAACGTTGTGAAGCCGGACAACGGCGCCAACTGGCAGATCCGCGTGCAGGCGCAATTGATRTTTCCCAAGTAGCGGCCCCGTTGACGGCGCAGGACGTCGACGAGGAGGCCCCGGCGCGGCGGATCCCGATCAGGCCCGGCGGCCTGCGCGGATCAGCCTGGCCACGGCGGCCACCGCTACTTCGAGCGCGGCGCGCACGCATTGATCTGAGTCAGACTTTCCTGCAACCGGCATCGGCGGCGGGGGAGTAAGACCTACAGACCGGTGCGTCGGGCGCCACACAATAGCAGCGACATGAGCACATGCAGCCCGACGGCCGGCCACAAGAGCACGCCGCCCATGCGCTCGGCGACGCCCAGGCAGGCCAGGTACAGCACGATCAAGGCGTTGTAGATCTGCATGGCCCAGTACGCCCCCGAATCGCCCCGCGCGTGCCGCTGCACCGGCCAGCACGCGATGCCCACCAGGCGCGTGAACGCCACGGCCACCCCGCCTGCAATGCCGAGCAGGGCCAGGGCGCCCAGCGCAGGAACGATCAGCAATGCGATGCCGGTTGCGAGCTCGGTGACCGACGCGACGGCATGGACCTTGCTCAGGGTATTAAAGCTCGGGTCGCTCATGGGAAGGGCCCAGCGAAGTCCGGCGCGCGTTACGGCGCCATCCCGCACTCGATCATCTTGTTGACCACGGGCGCGGCGATCCTGTCGATGAAGGCCACGCGGGCCTTTTCATGCTTGCGAAGCAGCGCGATGGCTGCCTTCTTGGCCATGGTGGGCGGCTCCTCCTGACGCGCCTTGAGCTGCTCGCAGCTTGCACTCTCGAACTTCTTGATCACCTCGGCCGCGGCAAGGTCCAGGACCTTGCCCTCGGCCGAGGCCAGTTCCGAAGCGTTGCCGCGCCCCGGCCAGCCGCCCGCGATGACCACCATCGCCGCGACGATGACGATCGTGATCGACCTGCTTGACTTGTTCATGACCTGCTCCTCGCCTGCGCTCACGGAATCATTCCGCACACGAACATCTTGTTGAGCACCGGAGCGGCCCCCTTGTTGACGAAGGCGGCCCGGGCCTGGGCATCGTTCTGCAGGAACTCCTTGGCCTCTTTCTCCTTGTCGGTCTGCGGCGCGCCCTTCTGTGCCTTCAACTGCTCGCAGCTTGCGGCCTGGAACTTCTGGATCATCTGGCTGGCCGCGTAGTCCAGCAGCATGTTCTGCTGCGCGCTTGCGATGCCGGCGCTGACCAGGCCGCAAACGGAGATCAATGCAGCGATTTGTCTCATATGTTGCGCGCTCCCTTCAGTCCTTGGCCTTGGCGACGGCTTCCTGGACCTTCTTCTCTTCCGCCGCCGCGAGCTGCGACGGTCCGAGGTTGAAGGTCAGACGGTTGATCTTCCCGTTGAAGCGGAACGGCACCTTGTAGTCGAGCTCGTTCACACTCGTGCGGGTGTCGACCCCGACGTCGAAGGTCTCGTCGGCCGGCATCAGGAATGGCACCGTCTTCGGCACCGACAGCGTGCGAGTCGCCTTGCCGTCCACCGACAACACGCCCGTCCCCCCCTTCGCGACACCGGGACCGTCGTACTTGAAGTCGAACACGATCGTGTGCTTGCCGGCCATGAGCGGCGGCTGGTCGCCCGCCCACCTGGCCGTCAGCAGCGTCAGCATGTTGTAGGTGAAGACCGGCTGGCCCTTGAGCAGGTACAAGCCATAGCCGCCAAAACGCCCACCCAGGGTCACGAGCATGCCGTCGCCACCGCCTTGCGGAACATCGACCTCGGCCGTGATCGTGAACGACTTGTTCAGGACGTTCGGCGCATTGCCGAGCGGAATGCCCCAGTTCTCGCCGGTGTAGGTGAACACGGTCTTGCCCGCGACCGCACTCGGCCGCGGCGCGATGGCCCTGGCGAACTGCGAGTTGTCCAGCGGCAGGACCTGGTACTTGGCCGCTTCCTGGTCGAAGACCGCCTGCATCTGCTTGAGCTTGTCGGGCATCTTCGCGGCCAGGTCGTTCGACTGCGTGAAGTCCTCGGCGAGGTTGTACAGCTCCCACTTGTACTCGCTCACGGGTGGCATCGGGGCGTTCAGGACCCACGGCGCCACCGGCGGCGTCGTGTTGGCATACCAGCCTTCGTGATAGATACCGCGGTTGGAGATCAACTCGAAGTACTGGGTCGTGCGCTTCGAGGACGCCGTGGCATTCGCCTTGTCGAAGGTGTAGGCCATGCTCATGCCCTCGATCGGACTCTGCTTGATGCCGTTCACCGTGTCCGGCGCCTTGATGCCGGCGGCTTCGAGAATCGTGGGCACGATGTCGATGATGTGGTGGAACTGGTTGCGCACCCCGCCCACGTCCTTGATGCGGGCGGGCCACGAGATCGCCATGCCCTGGCGCGTGCCGCCGAAGTGCGACGCCACCTGCTTGGTCCACTTGAACGGCGTGTCGAAGGCCCACGACCAGGCCACCGCCATGTGCGGGTAGGTGGCGGACGAACCCCAGGCGTCGTAGAACTTGAGTTGCTCCTGGACCGGTACGTCGAGGATGCCGTTGTAGGCGGTGTACTGGTTGGGCGTGCCGAGCGTGGTGCCTTCGGGGCTGGTGCCGTTGTCGCCGCTGATGTAGATGACCAGCGTGTTGTCGAGCTTGCCCATGTCCTGGACCTGCTGGATCACGCGGCCGATCTCATGGTCGGTGTACGCCGTGTAGGCCGCGAACACCTCGGCCTGGCGTGCGAACAGTTTCTTCTCGTCAGCCGACAGGGTCTCCCACTTCGGCAGGCTGTCGGGCCAGTCGGTCAGCTTGGCATCGGCAGGAACGACCCCCAGGCGCTTCTGGTTGGCGAAGATCTGTTCGCGCATGACGTTCCATCCCATGTCGAACTTGCCCTTGAACTTGTCAATCCACTCCTTCGTCGGCTGGTGCGGCGAATGGCTTCCGCCGGGCACGTAGTAGACGAAGAAGGCTGCTCGGGCGATGCGGCATCGAGGTTCTTGATATGGGTGATCGCCTCGTCCGCCATGTCGGTGGTCAGGTTGTAGCTGCCTTCCTTGCCGACCCAGGGAAAGATCTGCGAATGATCGCGGAACAGGTACGGCTCCCACTGGTCGGTTTCGCCGCCCATGAAGCCGTAGAAGTAGTCGAAGCCCATGCCCGAAGGCCATTGATCGAAGGGCCCGGCCGCGCTGTACTGGAACCCGGGCGTGTTGTGGTTCTTGCCGAACCAGGAGGTGGCGTACCCATTGCCCTTGAGGATCGTGCCGATGGTCGCCTTGTCCGGCGTGATGATCGAGTCGTAGCCCGGGAAGCCGGTCGAGAGTTCGGTGATGACGCCGAAGCCGGCCGAATGATGGTTGCGTCCGGTGATCAGTGCGGCCCGCGTCGGCGAGCACAGCGCGGTGGAGCAGAACTGCGTGTAGCGCAGGCCGGCCTTCGCGACGCGGTCCAGCGCCGGCGTCGGCACGACGCCGCCAAAGGTGCCGCTGACCCCGTAGCCCTGGTCGTCGGTCATGATCAGCAGCACATTGGGGGCGCCCTTGGGCGGCACCACGCGAGGCGGCCACCAGGTCTTCGAGTCCTTCGCGCTCTCCTTGATCACGCCGCCGAACTTCGGCGGCTGGGGTGGGATCTGTGCGCCTTCGATCGTGGTCGTGGCGCTCGGCGAGCCCGGCACGCCGTTCACCTGCTGCGAGACGGCCGGTCCGGCGGCCACCATCGCCGCGACCAGCATCGCCACGGCATTCGCCGCAACGAGCGACTTGTGTCTTTGCTTGTGCATTTGACTTGCTCCTATTTTCCGGCCGCAAAGAGACGCCCAATCTCAAGGCGGACCTGCCTCACCTGCCACCTGCCCGATCGCAGCCAACAGCGAACTCCCCTGAAACGGCTTGACCAGATAGCCCGAGACGCCGCGGCGCTTCGCTTCTGCGCGCACCTCCGGCGAGTCGTGCGCCGTCATCAGAATCACCGGCGGCCAGCCTCCGCGTCCCGCCAGTTCGGAAACCAGTTCGAGGCCCGACATGGCAGGGAGCTTGAAGTCGCTGATCACGCACACCGCACCCTCGACGCCACCGGTCGCCAGCAGCGCCTCTGCCGAACCGAAGGGGACCGTTCGAAAGCCCGAGGCGGCGAGCAGTCGCCCAATGGCCTCACGCACGCTGTCATCGTCCTCCACCACAACCACCGCCTTGCCTGCAATCAACGCCATCACGGATCTCCGTGTTCAAGCTGTCATCGAGTGATCGCAAATTGGGGTCACGCGGCCATGATCCCGCGGCCCGATCGGCGGGTAAATCCGGCCGAGGGGCAAATCCGTTGCCCGAAAGACCGTCCCTATGGTGCGCTGTGGTTCAGCTTTTCGGCCAGGGCGCCGAGTTCGGCCGCCGAGTCCACACCCAGCTTGATCATCAGGTGTGCGCGTTGCGTCTTGATCGTTCGTTCGCTGCTGCCGAGTTCGTCGGCAATCTGCTTGTTCAGCTTGCCCGCGACGATGCGATCGAAGACCTCCCGTTCGCGCTCCGAGAGCATCGCGAACAGCGCCCGGACACGCGAGGCCTCGGCGCTGGCCGCCCGGCGCCGCATCGCGCTCGAGCGCGCGCTCGAGCGCCGCGAGCAAGGCCGCGCGCTGGATCGGCTTCTCGAGGAAATCCACTGCCCCGCCCTTCATGGCCTGCACCGTGGAAGGCACGTCCGCATGGCCCGTCAGGAAGACGATCGGCAACGCGACCCCGTTGTCCCGCAGCGCACTCTGCAGGTCCAGGCCCGACGGGCCGGGCATGCGGACATCGAGCAGCAGGCAGCTCGGGCGATCCGGCGGCGGATGAAGCAGGAACTCACCCGCCGATGCGTAGCCGCGGCCCTCCAGGCCCGCCATCTCGAGCAAGCGCAGCAGCGCGGTGCGCAGCGACTCATCGTCGTCGACAACATGAATCAGCGGCCTGGTGTTCATGCGAGGGCGGCGCTCGGAACGCTGCTTTCGCCGTGCACGGGCAGCGAGACGCGGAACACGGTGCCATTGCCGGGGTCGCTCTCCACCCGGATGCGGCCTCCGTGCGCCTCGACGATGGTCCGCGCGATCGACAAGCCGAGCCCCATGCCCCGGCGCTTGGTGCTGAAGAAGGAGTCGAAGAGCTTCGGGACGTGCTCGGGCGGAATGCCCCGGCCTCGATCACGCACGGTCACCGCGAGCCCGTCGGCCTCCGACTCGACCGAGACGACGATCGTGCGCCGATCCAGGGGCAGGTCCACAACAGCGTCCATCGCGTTGAGCACCAGATTGATGAGCACTTGCTGGATCTGGACCGGATCACCGAAGACCCGGCCTGCTACCTCCACATTTCGCACGACCAGTGTCACGACCCTGCGCCGCGCTTCTGCCTGGAGGATGTCACACGCATCGCTGACGATCTCGGCGAACTCGAAAGCCTGGCGCTCGATCGCCTTGTTGGACAGCAGCGTGCGCAGGCGACGAATGACATCGCTGGCGCGCAGGTCGTCCCGCCGGATGTCGCTGAGGATCATGCGCAGGTCCTCGCGCCGGTCGACATCGGCCTGGAGAATCATCTCGGCGGCTTCGGCGTTGGTCAGGATGGCCGCCAGCGGCTGGTTGATTTCATGGGCGATTGAAGCCGTCAGTTCGCCGGCGATCGCCAGGCGCGAGGCAAGGATGATCCACGCAAGTCGCTTGCAAGTCCACCGTATCAATGTACGGACAAGCTTCACTTTCGGGCAATTGCTTCGTCATGAAGCACTACCTAGTACATTAACACGTAAGTTTCGAAACGTAATGACGTCCGAGCTTGTGATCTGCATCCTGTCGAGTGAATTTCCACTCGATAGTTCGGTGCAGCGCGTTTCGATCTGCTTGCCAAGCATCGACTTCGCGCCGCAGAAGTTGCTGGC
>NZ_JBFUIU010000561.1:0-5998 GCF_056401695.1 Variovorax sp. P4_D9 | reverse complement strand
GCGCCAGCGCGGCCGCGGCCTCCTCGAGACGGCCGAGCAGCAGGAGCCGGCGGGCCGCGATCAGCCGGGCCTGCAGCGCATTGGCGCGATCGGCGCGGGCCTCCAGGATGGCCGCGGCTGCCGCCAGCGCGCGCGGCGAGCCGCCGAGATCGCGCATGGCCAGCGCCACTTCGGCCTCGGCGACGATGCAGCGGGCGCGCGCCAGCTCCTCGTGGGTACCGAAGCCGCGGGCGGCACGCCGCAGCAGCTCGCGGGCGCGCGGATGCTCGCCGAGCTGGGCCATGGCGATGCCGCGCATGGCCAGCGCCGGTGGGTCGTCACGCAGGGCGACCCGCTTGAGGGCACCGAGCGCGTCGCCGGCGGCCAGGGCGCGCGCGGAGGCGGCGATCAGGGAGTCCATGGCGACAGGTTACCGCGCCGCCCGCTTTCAGGAAATTTCCGAATCTCGTTGACGGGCCTGGAATGGACGAGCTGCGTGGCTAGACTGATCCTTTGGATAGCCGTCAAAACTCGAAGAAATGCTCGTTCCCAAAGCCGTTCTTGCCCTTTCAAGCAGTCATGGCTGGATGCGCCAGCCCTCCGGAGACATCGCAGCCACCTGGCAATCCGCTCGTCGGATGCTGGTCCGCAGAGGAGTTTCAGCCTGTTTTGCGCGACAAGGCCATCTCGTTCATGAACCGCCGTCCGGATGGGACCTTCACGATCGAATTCAGAAACGCGGACAACGGCAAGACAGCTTTCACCCAAGCGGAGGAGGGGACCTGGTCATACGCCGACGGCAAGTTCACGACTGTCACCACGCAGATCGAAGGGAAGCCGACCGACAGAAGCGACCCGCACTTCACCGATAGCTATCTACTCCTGTCGCTCTCCGACAAGGTGATGCAGCTCTACCATCCGGGTCACAAGAGAACGTTTACATCGAAGAAGGTCTCATGCATGCGCGGTGCGCCGTAGCGACCAGGCAAGCGGCTCAGCGCCGCAGGGCCCCGGCGAACTGCAGCATGGCATCGATCCCGGCCGCGAAGCGGGACTCCAGGAACACCGCCAGGTGCGGGATCAGCAGTTGCATCATGCCGATGCCGGCCAGCAGGGTCAGCGGGAAGCCGACCGCGAAGATGCTGAACTGCGGCGATGCGCGATTCAGGATGCCCATCGCGAGGTTGAGGATTAACAGCGCGGCCACCAGCGGCAGCGAGAGCATCATGCCGCTGGCGAAGATCTGGCTTGCGCCCGAGACCAGGAACATCCAGCCCTGCGCGGCCAGCGGCGCATCGGCGATCGGCAGCGCCTCGAAGCTGCGCGCCAGCGCGGTGATCATCATCAGGTGGCCGTCGACGGCGATGAAGATCAGCATCGCCAGCATGTTCAGGAAGCGCGCCACCACCATCGTGGCGCCGCCGTTCATGGGGTCGAAGAAGGAGGCGAAGGACAAGCCCATCTGCAGGCCGATGTACTCGCCCGCCGCCAGCACCGCGGTGAAGACCATGCGCATCGTGAAGCCCATCGCGGCGCCGACGAGCACCTGCTGAACGATGATCCAGACGCCGCCGGCGGAGACCACCGGGACCTCGGGCATCGGGCCCAGCGTGGGGGCCAGCACCAGCGCGAGCACCGCGGCGATCGCGACCTTGATCCGGCGCGACACCCAGGCCTCGCCGAAGACGGGCGCGGTGCTGACCAGCGCCAGCATCCGCACGAAGGGCCACAGGAAGCCCACCATCCAGGCGGTGAGCTGCGCCGACGTGACCTGGAAGACCGGCGGCATCAGCCCACGATCTGCGGAATGCTCATGAACAGCGCGCGGATGTAGTCGAGCATCTGGCCGAGCATCCAGGGGCCGACGATCACCAGGGTCGCGAACACCGCCAGCAGCTTCGGGATGAAGGACAGAGTGGCTTCGTTGATCTGCGTCGCGGCCTGGAAGATGCTGATGACGAGGCCGACGACCAGCGCCACCAGCAGCAGCGGCGCACCGACCACCAGCGACACCTGCATCGCCTGGTTGCCCATCGACATGATGGTTTCTGGAGTCATGCTCGTCCTATGTGTAGAAGCTCTGCGCGAGGGCGCCGATCAGCAGCTGCCAGCCATCCGCCAGCACGAACAGCATCAGCTTGAAGGGTAGCGCGATGCTGGCCGGCGGCACCATCATCATGCCCATCGACATCAGCACGCTGGCCACCACCAGGTCGATGATCAGGAAGGGAATGAAGATCGTGAAGCCGATCTGGAAGGCGGTCTTGAGCTCGCTGATCACGAAGGAGGGCAGCAGGATGCGCAGCGGCACCTCTTCCGGCCCCTGCATGTCGGGCACCTTGGCGAGCTTGGCGAACAGCGCCAGGTCGTTCTCGCGGGTCTGCCGCAGCATGAAGGCCTTGAAGGGCTCGATGCCGCGATCGAGCGCCTTGTCGGCGCTGATCTTGTTCTCGGAGAAGGGCTTGTAGGCCTCGGCATAGACCTTGTCGAACACCGGCGCCATGACGAAGAAGGTCAGGAACAGCGACAGTCCGACCAGGATCTGGTTCGGCGGCGAGGACTGCGTGCCGATCGCCGTGCGCAGCAGCCCCAGCACGATCAGGATGCGCGTGAAGCTGGTCATGCACAGCAGCAGTGCCGGCAGGAAGGACAGCGAGGTCAGCAGCACCAGCGTCTGCACGCTGAGCGACCAGGTCTGGCTGCCGCCCGGTCCGGGCGTGCTGATCAGGCCGGGCAGGCCCTGGCTCCAGGCGGCCATCGGCAGCGTGGCTGCGAGCAGCAGCAGGCCGGCCCGAAGGCCTTGGCGAATCGCCTTGCTCATCATGATCCGGGGCGCGCCTTGCCGGTCAGCGATTCGCGCAGCTTCTGAGCGAACAGGTCGACCGGGCTGCGTGCAGCCGTGGTCGCGGGTGCAGCCACGGCGCCGGGCACGCTTTGCGCAGGCAGGGAATGTAGGGTGTTGATCTGGTTCGAGGTCACGCCCAGCACCAGCCAGGTGTCGGCGACCTCGACCACCACCACGCGCTCGCGCTGGCCGATGCTGGCGGTGGAGACCACCTTCACCACCTGGCCGCCGCCGCCGAAGCGCTGTAGTCCGAAGCGGCGCGCCAGCCAGGCGCACGCGAAGATCAGGCCCAGCACCAGCAGCATGCCGAGGCCGGCCTGCAGCGGGCCCGAGGCGCCGACCACCGGCGCCACCTCGGCGGCATGGGACGGCACGGTAGGAAGGCTCATGCGCGGGCCAGCTTCTGCATCCGCTCCGACGGTGTGATGATGTCGGTCAGCCGGATGCCGTACTTGTCGTTCACGACCACCACCTCGCCCTGGGCGATCAGGTAGCCGTTGATCAGCACGTCGAGCGGCTGGCCGGCCAGGCCGTCGAGTTCGACCACCGAGCCCTGCGACAGCTGCAGCAGGCTCTTGATGGTGATGCGGGTGCGGCCGATCTCGGCGGTGAGCTGCACCGGCACGTCCATCACCCGCGCGATGTCGACCGCCGAGACGTTGGCGGTCGAGGCCGGTTCCTGGATCTGCTGGAAGACCTGCGCGGAGGCGGGCGCCGGCACCGGCCCGGCGGCCGGCGCGGGAGGCGTTGCCGCGGTCTGCTCGGCCAGCGCGCTGGCCCAGTCGTCGGCGTCGCTGGCGGTGGCGTTGTTGTCAGTCATGGTCGTTCTTCACATCGCTGTCTTGGTGGGAGATCATGTTTTGCACGCGCAGGGCGTAGCGGTCGTTCGAGGTGCCGAAGCCGCACTCCATCACCGGCACGCCATCGACTCGAGCGATGACGCTGGAGGGCAGTTCGATCGGCAGCACGTCGCCGACCTGGAGCTTGAGGATCTCGCCGAGGGTCGAGGACATCGTCACGAAGTCGGCCGTGAGCTCGACGTCGGCGGCCTGCATCTGCCTGGACATCTGCTTGACCCAGCGCTTGTCGATCTCGACCTCGTCCTGGATCGGGTTCGACAGCAGGTCGCGGATCGGCTCGATCATCGAGTAGGGAATGCACACGTGCAGGAAGCCGCCGATGGGGCCGAACTCGATCTGCAGCGTGGTGTTGATAACCACCTCGTTGGGCGCCACGATGTTGGCCAGCTTGCCGTGCATCTCGGCCCGCACGTAGTCGAATTCGAGCGGGTACACCGGCTGCCAGGCGTCGCCGTAGCACTGCAGCGAGAGGTCCAGCAGGCGCTTGATGATGCGCTGCTCGGTGCGCGTGAAGTCGCGGCCCTCCACGCGCACGTGGTAGCGGCCGTCGCTGCCGAACAGGTTGTCGACCACCAGGAACACCAGCTTCGGATCGAACACGAAGAGCGCCGTGCCGCGCAGCGGCTTCATGTGCATCATGTTGATGTTGGCGGGCACCGGCAGGTGGCGCACGAATTCGCCGTACTGCTGGATCTGCACCGGCCCGACCGAGATGTCGGGGCTGCGGCGCATGAAGTTCAGCAGGGCCCCGCGCAGGCCGCGCGCGAAGCGGTCGTTGATGACCTCCAGCGTGTGCATGCGACTGCGCACGACCCGGTCGGGCGCGCCGAGGTCATAGGCCGGGAGGCCGTCGGCAGGCGCAGGCGAGGTGCGTGTCTGGTCGACGTTGCCGCCGGTGACGCCTTGCAGCAGGGCATCGACCTCGTCCTGCGAGAGGACTTGTTCATAGGCCATGGGTGGCTTGCCTGGTGGGGGTCACTGCACCACGAAGGTGTTGAAGGCGACGCTGGTGATGCCCTGCTCGGGCAGGTCGTCGTTGAGCGGCCGGTTCAGCTCGGCGCGGATCTCCTCGGCCAGCTTGCTCTTGTCCTCGGGCGAGACCAGCGAATCGGCGGTCCGGTTCGACAGCAGCATCAGGGTTCGGCTGCGCAGCTCTGGCATGAGCTCGACGATCTGTGCCTTCGACGGCTCGCCCCGCACCCGGAGTGCCATGCCGACATGCAGGAACTTGGCGCGGCCTTCGCCCTGCAGGTTGACCGTGAACGGCTCCAGGGTCACGAAGATCGGCTTCTCGGGCGCCGGCTTGGCGGCCTCGGCCTGCGCGGCCCGGGGGCCGACGAACACATAGGCGACCGCGCCGGCGGCCAGCAGGCCGATCCCGATCAGGAGGCCGATCAGCAGCTTCGAGGAACGAGGCGCAGCGGGGGAAGCGGTAGGTGAGGTAGCCATGGGGGAGCTCGTTTGACTTGTTCGGTCTATTCTTTGCGAACTGAAGGCTCGGCGAACGGCCGATCAGGGGCGGAAAAGCCCGTCAGATCCGCTCATTGCCGAGCTTCAGGCGAAGGTGTCCAGGCCCGCGTTCGCGGCGCGTGCGCTTCTGGCCGTGGGGACTGGCTGCGCTGCCGCAGCGGCGTTGTCGATGCCCCGGCCGGCCCCGGGATACGTCGGCTTGCCGGACGAGCGGCCCGGGTTCTGTTCGGCGAAGCCGCCTTGTTGCGAGGGCTGGCGGGTGTCGGCGCCGACCGAGGTGTGGCCCAGGCTGATGCCCTGGTCGGCGAGGGTGGTGCGCAATTGCGGCAGGGCGGCCTCGACCGCCTTGCGCACGCCTTCGTGGGCCGAGACGAACATCGCCTGGGCCTGGTTGTCTCCCATCGTCAGCGTCACCTTGAGCGGGCCGAGGCCGGCCGGGTTGAGGTTCAGCTCGGCCACCTGGTGGCCGCTGGCACTCATGCGGATCATCTGCTGGCCGATGGCCGGTCCCCATTCGTGGCTGCCCACCGGCGGCGCGACCGACAACACCGGCGTGGCGTCGCGGCCGGCGTTGGCGCGATCGGCCGCCGGCAGGGCCGAGGCCAGCTGCGGCAGCGTCTGTGGGATCGAGGCGCTGTCCGTGTCGATCGCCTCGCTGCGCTTCGCTTCGGGGGCGGCGGCGATGATGCTGCTCGCCGCGCCGGCAGCGGCCTGGACCGCGGCGGTCTTCGGTGTGTCGGTCGGGGCGCCGGCCGCAGCGGCGCCGGCTTCGCTCGCGGACTTCGCCGCGCCCGAGACGRCTGGCGCCGGCACGACCGCTGCGAGAGAACGCGCCGTCTGCGCC
>NZ_JBFUIU010000560.1:0-6058 GCF_056401695.1 Variovorax sp. P4_D9 | reverse complement strand
CTCGTTTGCCAGCGTGGGGATGCTCCCAGATCGTGGTGGTGTCACCATCAAAGCGCTCGGCCAGCGCCGCCACGTTGGTCGTGCGCGGGTTCCACTTGATCAGCCAGGCGGCACGCCCACAGCGTTGTACGACTCGATCTCGCGCATCAGCTCCGCACGCCGAAGTTGATTTGCGTCTCCGACGCCAACTACGACCAAACATTCAACGATGCTCGGTAGAAGGGACTCGCGATCCGGCGTCCTCCTCAAGGTGTGGGAATCGCACCGATCTGTTGCATCAGCCCGAGCAAGTCGGGCTGACCGTGCTCTTCCACGATCTTGTCATCGGACCATCGATAAAAGTTGATCGCTTGCACTTCGAACGGTTTTCCAGTCGCCGGCATCCCCAGAAAAGTGCCTCTGTGCGTGCCGCGCATCGTGAACCGTGCAGCGATCCGATCCCCTTCCGAGATCGTCTCTTCGAGCGTCCATTGAATGTCCGGAAAGCCTCCGCGCATCATCGTGAGGATGAAGAGGTATCCCGCCGGGCCTTGCAGAGGTGACGTTTGGCCTGGCACATGAAAAACGGCATCCTTGTCGATAAGTTCCTGAGCAAGTCGCTCGTCAGCCGTGTTGATGAACACGGTGAATTTCTGCATCAAGTTTTTGGTCTCGGAGGTCATCGTGGCACTCCTTTCGGGCGTGGTATTGAATCTGGACGAAGGCTTGAAAACTCTCGAAGGGCGATCGCCTTCGTGATGACAGAGGTGGCAGAGGCTAGGCATGGCGGCGCAGTTCGACGGCCTCAACGCGCCCAGACCCGCTCGTAGGGGCTTGATTCATTCCGGAGCCTACGTCAGCGCGCTGCGCAGACGCCGACCGGTCGTGATTGATCAGGAGGACGGCGATCATCCCGACGACGGCCGGAATTGCAATCGCAATAAAGTTCTGTTGCAACGGCAGGTTCATCCCCACCAATACGCCAATCAGAATCGGCGCCAGAATTGCGCCACTGCGCCCGACGCCCAATGCCCACCCCAGACCGGTGGCACGCACGGCCATCGGATAGAACTGTCCGGTGTAAGCGTTGGCTACGATCTGCGTGCCGATTGTCGAGGCGCCGGCCAAGCCGATGAGAATGAACAGCATCGGCGTAGGCATCTTGTAGCCGAGCAAAGTCAGCGAGATCGCAGCAAGCGCGAACATGCCGGCGAGAACGTACTTGATGTGGAACCTGTCAGCGAGCCAACCGCCGGCGATCGCGCCAGCCATCGCGCCGACATTCAGCACGAGCACAAACGTCAATGCCGATCCGAGGCTGTAGCCTGCGCTTGCCATGAGCTTCGTCAACCATGAACTGAGCGCGAAGACCATAAACAGGCACGTAAAAAATGCGATCCAGAACATGACCGTGCTGAAACCTCGACCGTCGTAAAAGAGGTGTTTGATCGGCGCACTGTCCGCCCTGTCCTGGACCGGAACGACAAATTGATCGGTCGCCAGTGGCTTGTAGCTCGGATCGAGCTTCGAGGCGATCCTTTTCAGCTCCTCCGTTCGGCCCTTGGCAAGCAGAAACGGCATCGACTCCGGTACCGACTTCAAAATGAATGGAATCAGGATGAGCGGCAGACCGGCCGCGAAGAATACCGATTGCCAGCCGTGCGATTCGATGAACTCCTTGCCGAGAATCGCTGCCATGATGCCCCCAACTGCGTAACCGCTGAACATCAGTGTGACAAGAGTCGCGCGGATTTTCTTCGGGGCGTACTCGGTCATCTGCGCAACCACATTCGGCATCACTCCGCCGATGCCCAAGCCGGCGAGGAAGCGAAACGTGCCGAACGTGACCGGATCCTTAGCGAGCCCGGCTGCGGCGGTGAACACACTGAAGAGGCCTACGCAGATTGCGATCGCCCAGCGCCGGCCAATCTTGTCGGCGATGCTGCCGAGGAAGATGGCGCCAAACATCATGCCAAATAGGGCCGAACTGACCATGAACCCGGCATTTGTCGCGTCTACCCCCATCTTTGCCATGATCGACGGGAGGGCGATTCCAACGACCGACAGGTCGTAGCCGTCGAATACGATGATCAACGCACACCAGAACAGCACAAGACCGTGAAAGCGGTTGAAGCGGGCATCGTCGGCCAGCTTATGAAGATCGATTTGGCGCATGTCTCTTGTCTCCGATTGATGGCTAAGAACGAGTAGGCAGGACTTGCACATCGGCAGGCGCGCGTTGGTAGGCCTCCGAGACGCATAGCGTGGCAAGTTCGTACAGGTAACCGAGGTGGTGCAGGCTGTGCATGGTGTGGATGTGCCGCGCTCTATTTCGAATTGAAAGTTGCTTGGCGACGCTGCCGATGATGGGCAACTTGCTTCAAGTGGTCCAACGCAAATTCTTGATGTCTCCTATGCAGTATGGAAATGTTGGGGCGGGTCTACCCACGGGTGCCTGCGCAGTGGATGCCCGCACTTTTGGGTTCGCCAACCAGAGCGACGTGGAACCACGAAGGTAGAGAGATCGAGCTGCTCGGGTTACCACGTCTGAGCCTGCTCTCCCTTCCATTCGATTCTCAAATGCGCGCTATCACCGAATTTCGTTAGACCGCACCTAGCGGACCTCATACATTGGCCAACGAGGCAGGCGCCGCTGTGGAACTGCCATCAATCGACCACCACCGGCCCGCGGCCGTACAAAGGAGATAGACGTGCAAGGAAAGATCGGCCTCGAGGAGCACTTTGCTATTCCCGAAACGTTGCAGGATTCAGCTGGCTTTGTGCCGGGTGAGTACTGGACGGAACTCAGCAGTCGTCTGCTCGACATTCATGACAAGCGCCTGCACCAAATGGACGAGCACGGCATGGAGATGATGATTCTCTCGCTGAACGCGCCCGCGGTTCAAGCGGTGCCCGATCCAAAGAAGGCCTACGAGCTCTCCGTTCGCGCCAACGACTTTCTGGCAGAGCAGGTTGCGAAGAGACCCGACCGCTTCCAGGCATTCGCAGCCTTGCCCATGCAGGACCCTGAAAAGGCGACACAAGAACTCGAGCGATGCATGAAAGACCTCGGCTTCCGCGGGGCGCTGGTCAATGGCTTCTCGCAAGTCGGTACACCCGACAACGTCGTCTACTATGACGCGCCGCAGTACGCTTCGTTCTGGGACGCCGTTGAACGGCTTGACGCGCCGTTCTATCTGCATCCGCGCAACCCGTTGCAAAGTTGGGCGCAGATCTATGACGGCCACCCATGGCTACTCGGCCCCACTTGGGCGTTCGCTCAGGAAACTGCCGTGCACGCGCTGCGCCTGATGGCAAGCGGCCTCTTCGACCGCAATCCTGGCCTCAAGATCATCCTTGGTCACCTGGGCGAGGGTCTTCCTTACAACATGTGGCGCGTCGATCATCGCAACGCCTGGGTCAAGGCACCCAAGGGCTATCCAGCCAAGCGAAAGCTTTGCGACTACTTTCAAGAAAACTTCTACCTCACGACCTCGGGCAACTTCCGCACTCAGACGCTGATTGATGCGATGCTCGAGATCGGATCGGACCGTATTCTGTTCTCGACCGACTGGCCGTTCGAGAACGTCGATCACGCCTCGAACTGGTTCAACGACGCCAGCATCAGTGAGGCAGACCGCAGGAAGATCGGCCGAACGAACGCCTTGTCGCTCTTCAAGCTGACGTGATCTAGACGCACCCGGCAAGACAGGCAGATCAAATGATTGACATCGACGAATGGACCATCACTGGTGCCGTCCTGAAGGCGCAAGGTGGTGCATCCAATGCCCGCCTCAAGACCGTGATGGACAGCCTTGTGCGACACCTTCATGACTTCGCACGCGAAGTGCAACTCACCGAAGACGAGTGGTCAAGCGGTATCGACTTCCTCACGCGCGTTGGGAAGATCACAGATGACAAGCGCCAAGAGTTCATCTTGTTGTCCGATGTGCTCGGCCTTTCAACGCTGGTCACTGCTCAGTGCAATCGTCGGCCGACGGGATGCACGGAGGCGACCGTGTTCGGTCCCTTCTTCGTGCCCAACGCGCCGAAGTATGACACCGGCGATGACATCTCCAATGGTGCTACGGGCGAACCCTGCTTTGTAAGCGGAACAGTCCGGGGGATCGGAGGCGAGCCGATCGCCAGTGCACGGATTGACGTCTGGCAGTCGGACGACGAGGGTTCATACGACGTCCAGCGACCGGAGCTCGACCATGCTCAGGGCCGAGGCCATCTGGCCAGCCAACACGATGGCCGCTATCACTTCAAATCCATCGTGGCCGTGCCCTATCCAATTCCCCATGACGGCCCAGTCGGTCAGATGCTGGACAAGCTGGGGCGCCACCCTTGGCGACCGGCACACCTTCACTTCATGATTCAAGTGCCCGGTTACAAGACGCTCATCACCCACGTGTTCCGCTCAGGCGGTACCTATCTGGATTCGGACGCCGTGTTCGGCGTGCGTTCTTCTCTCATCGCCGATTGGCAGCGGCATGAGCCAGGCACGGCGCCCGACGGAACGCGCATGGAAGTGCCGTTCTATACGCTCGAGTACGACTTTGTCTTGAGCAACGCGTCGAAGGACTAGACCATGGAGATCAGACACATCGTCATGTGGCGCGTCGCTGGAGTCACGGCCGCAGAACGAAGCAGGAATTGCAATACGGTTCGCGATGCGTTCCTGGGGCTGCGGGGGAGGATTCCAGGCCTTCAAGAGCTTGAGATCGGAATTGATTCAAGCCGCATCGACTATGCGTGCGACGTGGTGCTCTGCACGCGTTTCCAGGACGCGCAGAGCCTGCAAGACTACGCGGCGCATCCTGAGCATCTTCGCGTCAAGCGCGAGCTTGGCGACATCCGCGTCTCGCGGCACCAGGTCGACTACCCGCTCACTCCGACACAATGATGGAACATTTCATCTACACCGCGAACGCGTCGCGCATCGTCTTTGGACCGGACAGCATCGACCGGCTTCCTGCCGAGCTTGAGCGTCTCGGCGCCAGGCGCGCACTGGTCATGTGCACGCCGAACCAGCGCGACCAGGCTCAAGCCATTGCGGATCGGCTCCCCGGCCGCGTTGCATTGATCTTTGACGAAGCTGTCATGCACGTGCCGATTGAAGTTGCACGCAGGGCACGCGCACTTGCTGTTGAATTGAAGGCGGACTGCGCACTAGCGATCGGGGGCGGGTCCACCGTCGGACTCGGCAAAGCCATTGCTCTGGAAGCCGGGCTACCCATCATCGCGGTACCAACCACTTACGCCGGCAGCGAGGTCACGCCGATCTATGGAATCACCGAAAATGGGCTGAAGAAGACTGGACGGGATCCTCGCGTGCTTCCTCGCGTCGTGGTCTACGATCCCAAGCTCACGCTTTCGTTGCCGTTAACGCTGACCGTCACTAGCGCGATCAACGCAATCGCGCACGCGGCAGAAGGGTTGTACGCCCACGATGGCAATCCGGTGATCGCCTTGATGGCGGAGGAAGGAATTCGCGCCTGCGCGGGGTCGCTACAAGCACTTCAAGAGAACCCTCGCGACCTCTCAGCTCGCAGTTTGGCGCTGTACGGCGCTTGGCTTTGCGGCACAGTGCTTGGGGCCGTGTCGATGGGTCTGCACCACAAGCTGTGCCATACGTTGGGTGGCACGTTCGACTTGCCTCATGCCGAGGTGCACACGGTAGTTCTACCGCACGCACTGCGCTACAACGCGGAGGCGGCGCCTGTGGCTATGGGTCGGATCGCGAAGGCACTTATGGTCGCGGATGCGCCCACGGGCATTTTTGAACTGGCGAGGGCGCATGGCGCCCCGGTGTCGCTCGCGGCAATTGGTATGCTGGCCAGCGGACTTGACCAGGCGGCTGAACTCGCGGTGTCAAATCAATACCCGAATCCGCGGCCTCTCGAGAGAACGGCACTGCGAGGCTTGCTTGGTCGCGCGTTCGATGGCGCGGCACCCTGACTGACCCCCAGCGGCATGGTCCCTCTCGCTAAGCGCACTCGACCTGAGTGCGCAACATGTCCCCGTGGCGTGATTTCACGTGGAAGAGGCCAAATATCAGCTCTCGCAACCATCG
>NZ_JBFUIU010000559.1:0-6068 GCF_056401695.1 Variovorax sp. P4_D9 | reverse complement strand
GCTTGATGAATGGCGCGAGCCGCCGGCCGGATTCCTCGCTGGTCAGCACCTCGGTGGGGGCCAGCTTGGTCAGCGTGCGCGCTGCGGGATTCGGCTCCCAGGGCTCCCAGACATCTTCACCCAGCAAGCGGCCTTGGTCGTCATAGGGCCAGAACATCTGCATGCCGGGGACCTTGATCAGGTAGTAGGCATTCTCGTCGTCGACCTGCATGCGCCGTTGGCGGCCAGCGTCTTGCCGTGCGTCTGCTGGTACATCGTCGACACCGACGCGATGAAGTTGTCGGCGACGGCCACCTGTTCGTCCTCGTAGAGGATCGATTGGTTGGTCTGCGCCCAGACGCCGTAGAAGCCCTTGACGGCTTCGGCGCCCTCGAGATCACTTACCGGCACTGATGGCTGCGCGAAAGCCGCTGTGCTTAAGTTGTTCCTGGATCCGTGAGCCCCAATGCCCTGCGGACCGATCTGGGCTGCTCTGTTGTCCTGTGACCGAGCAATTCGGTTGCCCGACCCATGGTGGTGCCCGATCCGACGCGATGAAGTCGTCGACATCACGGGTCGATGGTCGATTGGGGTTGGTTGTGCGTGCGCAGGCCCACGCCGCAACCTCGCTGGAATGCGATTTTCTGGATCCGTGAGTTCGTCAGGCCGGTGACAGGCCGGCTGCTCTCAGCCGCAGGCAGCGAAGAGTTCTCCGTGCAGCCGCTGGAAGGGCTTGGTCGAGCGATCATTGGCACCCAGCCCGAGGATGAGGCGCCGRCCATGCTCGATGAGGCGCCCGGCGCGGTAGATGAGTTCCTGCATCACCGTCTTGAGGCGCCGGCGCTTGGCCGCATGGCGTACCGGCGCATCGGGCCCCAGCAGCCCGGCCTGGCCCATCAGGCGCAGGATGTTCAAGGCCAGCGCCGCGAGCTCGCACACCAGGTAGTTGGTACCGAACTTGCCCGAGGGCAGCCGCTCCAGATCGAGGTCGGTCTTGAACTCGGAATGGAACTGCTCGTGCGTGCCGTGGTCGGCGTACAACGCGACGATGGCCTTCGCATCGGTCTGTTTGGCGCTCAGGCTGGTGCTCCAGCCGTCCAGCGTGAGCCTGGGCTCGATTAACAACTGGCCCTGCGCATCGACGGTGCGCTCGTCAGGCGCAGCACGCGGCGCAGCGGCCGCTCGATGCCTTCGATCTCCAGCGGCCTCTTCCCACAGCGTCATGCACTTGCCCTCGCGGGGATGTTCCCAGAGCGTGGTGGCGTCGGCCCCGAGCCGCTCGGCCAGCGCCGCCACGTCGCTCGTGCGCGGGTTCCACTTGATCAGCCAGTCCAGTTGCGGCACGCCTGCACGGTTGTATGACTCGATCTGGCGCTTCAGCGCCGCGGAGTCGAAGCCAGAGTCCAGGCGCGCCAGGATCGGTGCCATCGGACCCGCCGCGCTCAGGCGTTGCGCCATGGGGATCACGCGCTCGAAGTTGAATTGCGTCTCCGACGCCGAATGCTGCACGCCCGGGCGCAGCGCCACTCCAGGCAGAACCGGTGCGAGCCCAGGTACGCGGCCAGCGGGCAGTAGCCATCGACCCCGGCGCAGGTGCGCCCCACGCCATCTTTGACAGTGCCGCCGTTGTTCATGGCGAAGGTGTCCACGTCCAGCGGCAGMCAGCCGCACGCCAAGACGCCATAGTCGGGCCGCGCGCTGGCCAGCAGCGTCTCGATCAGCGTCGGCAGGAAGTCAAACAGGTCGTCCGCGCGGGCGTCCATGCGCTGGCGAAGCGTCGGGCTGGAGGGCAGTAGCTTGATGCCCAGCGCCCGCTTGAAGAAGGCATCGCCGCGGAAGTTCTCGATCGCATCGAAGTCACTCTTGCCCTGCACCAGCAGCCCCAGGTAGCTGCGCAGGATGTCGCTGTTGGCAACGCCATTCTGAACGGCCAAGGCGCTGTCGACACGCTTGAACACTGAGGCGAGTCGATTCAGATGATGTCCGACCAGCGCCAGACCGGCCACAGGCGTCAGGTCGTAGTCGAGTTGACCAGACCACGCGTTTGAAACAGCACCATCAACGCCTCGCACTCGTCTCGCGTTTACCGAAATCACCTCGGATCGACCGCACCCGCAGGGTGAGTGGCTTTCACTCTTGGGCTCACGGATCCAGGAACTCATTTACCCCGTTGGGACAGCTTCGTACTAACCCCATGTCGAACCTCATTCGCAGCGCCACCTTGACCAACTACGCCGAGATCGCGCTGCGGCCGGCCTCGATCCCATGGTCTTACTGCCTGATGTGCGCCTCAATCCGGCGTGCCTGCACGGCCCCCGAAACCTCGGCCAGCTTGGGCAGAAACGGCGCGCCGGTCGTGCCGCTTAGCAGCAGCAAGCCGGCCGAGATGGCACTGGTGATATTTGCCGTGGTCTGGCGGTGGCAGCTGCATCATCCGTCCGCAAATGAAATGGGCTCCCACCCTGTGTGACGATCAGATGATCATGCCTCCGTTGGGGCTGATCACCTGGCCAACCAGGTAGTGTTCGTCCGAGGCCAGGTACACCGCGAGCGAGGCGTATTCCTCGGGCCGGCCGACGCGCCCGAGCGGGATCAGCTGGTTCAAGCGGTCTTTCTGCTCTTCGCTCGCACGCGCGAGGTAGTCCTCCAGCGTCGGCGTCAGCACGCCGCCGCAGGCGATGGCGTTGACGTAGATATTGGCGCCGGCAGCTTCCAGCGCGCTGGTCTTAGTCAGGCTTATGACGCCGGCCTTGGACGCCGAGTAGCCGGGGCTGTGCGTGGTACCGGCGCCGAGTCCGGCGATCGAGGCGATGTTGGTGATCTTGCCCGAGCGCCGCGGCTCCATCAGACGCAGCGCCGCGCGCGTGCAAAAGAACACGCCGTGCATGTTGACTCCCCACCACTTGAGCCATTCGTCGTCTGGGACAGCGAGAACACGATGCCCAGCGACCGGCGCCGCACCGGCGTCGTCATGTACTGCTGGTGCAGGTTGCGCCGCGCCTCCTCGGCGGGCGCACTGGGCACGCGCGCAGCGTTGTTGACCAGGATGTCGACCGTACCGAAGCGTTGCACAGCCTGCGCGAACATCGCGTCGACCGCGGTGCTGTCGGAGACGTCGCAACGCAGCGCGAGGCATTCCGCGCCCCGCGTCTCGAGGCGGGATTGCGTGTGTTGCAGCGCCGCGGGGTCGATGTCGCACAACACCAGGTGCGCGCCCTCATCGGCCATCGCCTCGGCAGTGACGCCCCCAAGGCCGAGTCCGGCGCCGGTGATCAGCGCCGACCTTACCGCCCAGGCGGGCGGCACAGCGTTTCTTCTCTTCATTCATTTGGTGCCTCATGAGTATGTGAGCACTGTCGTGGGAGCAGGAAAATGCCGATTGACCAACGGTGACACTCATTTACCCTGTGGGGACAGCCAGTACTAACCCATGTCGAATCTCGTTCGCAGCGCCAGCTTGACCAACTACGCCGAGGTCGCGCGTGCGGCCGGACTCGACCCCATAGTGTTGCTGGCCGATGTGGGCCTCAACCCGGCGTTCCTGCACGATCCCGACCTGCGGATTCCGAGCGGCGCGGTACGGGACTTGCTGGAGGCCTCGGCATTGGCCAGCGGAATGGACAACTTCGGATTGCGCATGGCTGAGACACGGCAACTGTCGAACCTCGGAGTGGTGGCATTGATGGCGCGTGAGAAACCTACGGTACGGCGCGTCGTTCGGGCAATGATTCGCTACAGCCATGTACTCAATGAATCGGTCTTCGCGAAGCTCGATGAGGCGGAAGGCATCGCGGTGATCCGGCAAGAGTTGCTCATCGGGCATGGCGCCTCGACGCGGCAAGCGACAGAGCTTCTTGTCGGCGTCATGTTCCGCAACCTCAAATTCTTCCTCGGCCCCGCTTGGAATCCGCTGCGGGTGTGCTTCGCGCATGCACCGCCGCGCGATCCGGGCCTGCACTTTCGGATGTTCGGCTATGCCGTCGACTTCGGTCAGGACTTCAATGGGCTCGTCTGCACCACGCGCGACATGGATGCCGCGAACCCGTTGGCCGACCCGGTGATGGCGCGTTATGCGCGGCAGCTTCTCGAAGCCACCGCGGGCGCAGCTCGCATGAGCGCGGTCGATAGCGTGCGCCACATCCTGGTGGTGTTGTTGCCTTCGGGCCAATGCTCCATCGACCAGGTCGCTCAGCAACTCGGCGTCGACCGTCGCACCGTACATCGGCGCCTGCTACGCGAGGGCACGACATTTACCGAAGTGGTGAACACCATCCGGCGCGAGCTGGCTGCACACTACGTCGATGACGGCACGCGTGCGCTGTCGCAGGTTGGCGAGCTGCTGGGCTTCTCGGCGCTGAGCGCCTTCTCGCGTTGGTACAAGCAGCAGTTTGGCGAAGTCGCCGGGCAGCGACGCCGGGCGGTCTCCGGACATAACGGCAGGATCTAGGCCGATCGAGCAACTTCATGGCGGCGCTGAAGGGCGGAGCTTAGGGTGACCTGAATGGCAAGGGCATCAATGTCCTAGCCCGTGACGTCTTTGCCGAAGATTGAGCGGGCGATTACCAGTTCTGGATCTCGTTGGTGTCTTCATAGATCTCCGCGATCTTGCAATCGCGATAGATTTCCTCCACCCGGTAGTGCGAGCCGTCGGCTGCCAACTCCGCCATGAAGCCATAGCCGCCAAAGATCTGAACACCGTCGCGTGCGAATTCGGCAGCGAGGTTGGTTGCGTACCACTTCGCCATGGCGGCCTCGGGCTCCGGAAACGCCTCGCCCGCATCCATGCGAAGCGCCGCCTTCATGTACAGGTTGCGCGCATTCTCGATCTCGGTGGCGCGCTCGGCCAGCTTGAACTGCCAGTGCTGGAACTGCGCGATCGTCTTGCCAAATGCCTGCCGCGTCTTCAGTCGCTCGACGCTGTGGTCGAAGGTGGCCTGCGCCATCCCGACTCCACTCGCGGCGATGCCGATGCGCCCGTAGGTCAACGTCTGCAATGCGATCTTGAGGCCGCCGCCGACTGCGCCAACGACGTTCTCCGCCGGAACCTGCACGTTGTCGAAATAGATGTCGGCGCTCAGTTGGCCGTGATTGCCCATCTTCCGATCGGGCGCGCCGACGCGCACGCCCGGTGCGTCGAGATCGACGACGATTACCGTCATGCGTCCTTCTTCCGCGCACAGCAGCACGACGAATTCGGCGACTGGCGCATTCGTGATGAAGCGCTTGCGTCCATTGATCACATAGCTTGCGCCCTCGCGGTTCGCGAAGGTCTGCATCGTCTTGATGCTGAGATCCGTGCTGGCATCGGGCTCGGTGGTGGCGAAACTGCCGATCTTCTCTCCCGCCAGCAGCGGGGCCAGGTAGCGCTGTTGCAGCGCAAGCGACGCATGCTCCAGCGCGTGGCCGGCCAGGATGCAGTGCACGTCGACGACTGCCGCGACAGAGTTCGAGTGGTAGGCCAGCTCCTCGATGAGCGCGGCGGTGGCGCACGCCGGGTGCTTCAATCCACGGCCGCCCACCTCGGCCGCGAAAGGGATCCGGAACAATCCCGCTTCGGCCATCTTGCGGAAGAGATCGCGCGGGAAGTTATCGACCGACTCTTCCCGATGCCCGATCTCCCAGGCCACCGGCGCCACGTGTTCGTCGGCAAAGCGGCGGACCTCCTCGCGAACGGCCTTCGTTTCATCGGGCGTCAGCAGGTCGTGATACAGCTTCGGCTGGTGGCGTTCGGGCGCCTGCTGGCTCGGCGCAATTGTGTTGTCTCTGGCGTTCATTTCTCGCATTTCCTTTGGCGGCGGGCTTGGCTGCCCCGTTGATGTGAGACCAAGTCTAGGTTTCGACCCACTCTTGTCCAAGACAGAAAGGCGTTGAGCCATCCCGATGCGTGGGGTAAAAAGTTGTCGCCAAACGAACTTCCACCCCACTCACGAGAGGCCCAACGTGAAAGCATCATGCAGCATGTTCAGTCAGATCCTCAAGCTGATTCCGCGCATCGAGTTCGAGCACATCGTCAAGCGCACCCAGGCTGAATACGCGTCCAAGGGCTTCTCCAGTTGGGGCCAGCTGGTTGCGATGCTGTTTTGCCAACT
>NZ_JBFUIU010000558.1:0-6073 GCF_056401695.1 Variovorax sp. P4_D9 | reverse complement strand
CCACATGCTGGCCTACGTGGAAATGTTCGCCCGCGACGCCGAACGCATGGCCGACGTGCGCAAGCGCGTCAACCGCCTGCCGCTGGGCGCCGCCGCTCTGGCCGGCACCAGCTACCCGCTGGACCGCGAGGCCGTGGCCAGGGCGCTCGGCATGGACGAGGTCTGCCAGAACAGCCTGGATGCCGTCAGCGACCGCGACTTCGCGATCGAGTTCACCGCTGCCGCCTCGCTGGCTATGGTCCACATCAGCCGCCTGAGCGAGGAGCTGGTGCTGTGGATGAGCCAGTCCTTCGGCTTCATCGACATCGCGGACCGCTTCTGCACGGGCAGCTCGATCATGCCGCAGAAGAAAAATCCGGACGTACCCGAACTGGCACGCGGCAAGACCGGCCGCGTGGTCGGCCACCTGATGGCGCTGATCACGCTCATGAAGGGCCAGCCGCTGGCCTACAACAAGGACAACCAGGAAGACAAGGAGCCGCTGTTCGACACCGTCGACACGCTCAAGGACACCCTGCGCATCTTTTCGGAGATGGTCGGCGGCATCACCGTCAAGCCCGAGGCGATGGAGCGCGCCGCCCTGCGCGGCTACGCCACCGCCACCGACCTGGCCGACTACCTGGTCAAGAAGGGCCTGCCTTTCCGCGACGCGCACGAAACGGTGGCCCATGCGGTCAAGGCGGCGATCTCGCACCAGGTCGACCTGTCGGAATTGCCGCTCGCGGTGCTGCAGACCTTCAACCCGCAGATCGAGAAGGACGTCTACGGCGTGCTGAGCCTGCGCGGCTCGCTGAATGCCCGCAACATCCTGGGTGGCACGGCCCCGGCGCAGGTGCGCCAGCAGATCGCCCGGCACCAGGCACGGCTGGCCTGAACCTGCCCAGCCGAGGCGGYGCAAACCGTGATGTGCTGTAGCCATAGGCCGATGGACGGAGGGCTCGTTCGTCTGTAGTGTTCCTAAATGTAAGAATGTAGTGCTAAAGTTTGGCATGCTCCGCGCTTACGGATTCGGGTGATCCCTGACTCAGAAGCTGCCACCCAAGCCGAACACCATGGAAAACCCTCGCTGCGTCGTCGTCATCCTGACCTTCAATTCCGCGTCGATCATTCGCGAAACGGTGACTCAGGCCAAAAAAGTGAGTCCGCACGTCTTCGTGGTCGACTCGCATTCGACGGACGGCACCCCGGCGATCCTCGAGCAGTTGGGTTGCACGGTGACGCAGCGCCCGTTCTCGAACTACAGCGACCAGCGCAACTGGGCCATCGCGCAGATCGAGCCGTCCTTCGAATGGCAGCTGCACCTCGATGCCGACGAAGTGCTGGACGATCGCGCGGTCGCTGAGATCAGCGCCCTGCTGGCCGGCCAACCCGCCTTCGATGCCTACCTGATACGCCGCCGCGACTATTTCATGGGCAAGATGCTGCGCTTCAGCGGCCTCAACCCGTGGCACCTGCGGCTGTTCCGCGCGGGGCAGGGCCGCTGCGAGTCGCGGCTCTACGACCAGCACTTCATCAGCAGCGCGAAGCCGGGCCGGCTCGACGGCTTCATGCACGACAAGAACTCGGCCCGCCTGGCCGACTGGATCGCCAGCCACAACCGCTGGAGCGATGCCGAGGCGAAGGAGAAGCTGGGCCCCCGCGTCGCCGCCGACAACGTCCTTCAGCCGCGCCTCATGGGTGATGCCCGCGAGCGCACCCGCTTCATCAAGGAGCTGTATTACAAGCTCCCGACGGGGGTTCGCTCGCTCAGCTATTTCGTCTACCGCTACGTGTTCCGCCTGGGCTTCTTGGACGGCACGACCGGCTTCTACTTCGCCTTCTTCCAGGCGCTGTGGTTCCGCATGCTGGTCGACGCGAAGATGTACGAGCAACGCCATCAGCAACCATCGAACTGACCTACAGGAAGTGACTAAGCGAATGCGCAAATACAACGCCTCCAAACGGATGCTGGTCACCGGCGGCGCCGGTTTTCTCGGCAGCCACCTGTGCGATCGGCTCCTCGAGCAGGGGCACGACGTCCTGTGCGTCGACAACTTCTTCACCGGCACCAAGCGCAACTTGGAGCACCTGCTCGACCACCCACGCTTCGAGCTGATGCGCCACGACGTGACCTTCCCGCTGTACGTCGAGGTCGACGAGATCTTCAACTTGGCCTGCCCGGCCTCGCCGATCCACTACCAGCACGATCCGGTGCAGACCACCAAGACCAGCGTGCACGGCGCGATCAACATGCTGGGCCTGGCCAAGCGCGTGCGCGCCAAGATCCTGCAGGCCTCGACGAGCGAGGTCTACGGCGACCCCGAGATCCATCCGCAGGTCGAGGCCTACTGGGGCCGCGTGAATCCGATCGGCCTGCGCAGCTGCTACGACGAAGGAAAGCGCTGCGCCGAGACGCTGTTCTTCGACTACCACCGGCAACACCAGCTGCGCATCAAGGTGGTGCGCATCTTCAACACCTACGGGCCGCGCATGCACATGAACGACGGCCGCGTGGTGTCGAACTTCATCGTCCAGGCCCTGAAGGGCGAGGACATCACGATCTACGGCGACGGCCAGCAGACGCGCAGCTTCTGCTATGTCGACGATTTGCTCGACGCGATGCTGCGTATGATGAACACCGGCGACGAGCTGCCGGGCCCGGTCAACATCGGCAACCCGGGCGAGTTCTCGATGCTCGAACTGGCCAACAAGGTGATCGAGCTCACCGGCTCCAAGAGCAACCTGATCCGGATGCCGCTGCCCGCGGACGATCCCAAGCAGCGCCGGCCGGACATCTCGCTGGCGCAGAAGGAGCTCGACGGCTGGGCACCCAGGACCCAGCTCGAGGAGGGCCTGAAGAAGACCATCGCCTACTTCGACCAGATTCTTTCGGAAACCAACGCGACTTGAACGCATGAACATCTCGATCATCGGCACCGGCTACGTCGGACTGGTCACCGGCGCCTGCCTGGCGGACATCGGCAACAACGTCTTCTGTCTCGACCTCGACGCGGACAAGATCGCAATGCTCAACGCGGGCGGCATCCCGATCTACGAACCGGGCCTGGCCGAGGTGGTGGAGTCGAACGTGGCGGCGAAGCGGCTCGGCTTCTCGACCGACATCGAGGCCTCGGTGGCGCACGGCGACATCCAGTTCATCGCCGTCGGCACGCCGCCCGACGAGGACGGCAGCGCCGACCTGAAGTACGTGCTGGCCGCGGCACGCAGCATCGGCAAGTACATGAACGGCTTCAAGGTGGTGGTCGACAAGTCGACCGTGCCGGTGGGCACGGCCGATCGCGTCAAGGCCGTGATCCAGGAAGAACTCGACAAGCGCGGGCGTTCCGACCTGCGCTTCTCGGTGGTCAGCAACCCCGAGTTCCTGAAGGAAGGCGCGGCGGTCGAGGACTTCATGCGGCCCGACCGGATCGTGATCGGCTACGCCGACGACGACGACGGCCGCGAGGCGCTGGCCGCCATGCGCCGGCTCTATGCCCCCTTCAACCGCAACCACGAACGCACCCGCGTGATGGACGTGCGCTCGGCCGAGTTCACCAAGTACGCCGCCAACGCGATGCTGGCCACCCGGATCAGCTTCATGAACGAGCTGGCCAACCTGGCCGACCGCGTCGGCGCCGACATCGAGGCGGTGCGCCAGGGCATCGGCTCCGATCCGCGCATCGGCTACAGCTTCCTGTATGCCGGCACCGGCTACGGCGGCAGCTGCTTCCCGAAGGACATCCAGGCGCTGACGCGCACCGCGCGCGACAACGGACAGGCGCTGCGGGTGCTCGAGTCGGTCGAGGCGGTCAACAACGACCAGAAGCACGTGCTGAGCCAGAAGGTGCTGTCGCGCTTCGGGACCGACCTCAGCCAGCGCACGTTCGCGCTCTGGGGCCTGGCCTTCAAGCCCAACACCGACGACATGCGCGAGGCGCCGAGCCGCGTGGTGCTCGACGTGCTGCTGCGCGCCGGCGCCCGCGTGCTGGCGCACGACCCGATCGCGATCGAGGAGACCAAGCGCGTGCTGAAGCTCGACTTCGCCGATGCGCCCGCGCTGCTGGAGCGCATCAGCTTCACGGCGACAAAAGACCCGATGGAAGCCCTGGCCGGCGCCGATGCGCTGATCATCATGACCGAGTGGAAGGCCTACCGCAGCCCGAACCTCGAACGGCTGAAGGCGCTGATGAAGTCGCCGGTAGTGTTCGACGGCCGCAATCTCTACGAGCCGGGCACCATGAAGGCTGCCGGCATCAGCTACCAGGGTATCGGCCGCAACAGCCAGTGAGCCGGCCGGCCTGATGAGTCGTTACCATTTGATGCCTCATCGGGCCGGTTTCGCCAACGCTTTGCGGTCCAGGAACGTTGGGTCTCGATGCTCTCGATGAAATCCGCCGTCCGGGGCGCCCTCTTCTCGTTCGCGCTCGCTGGGGCCCTGGCCGTCCAGGCGGCCGATCCGGCTGCTGGCAGCACCGAGGCGCCGCCGTCCCCGGCCTACCTTGCCGCCCACGCCCGATGGCGCGGCGAACTCGACGCCTTTGCGGCGGCCGACCGAGAGCGCCTGCCGGCGCCCGGCGGCGTGCTCTTCGTCGGCAGCTCGACGATCCGCATGTGGTCCCACTTGGCGCAGGACTTCCGGCAGCTGCCGGTGGTCATCAACCGGGGCTTCGGCGGCTCGACCATGGCCGACTGCGGTCTGTTCGCGGCCGACCTGGTGCTGCGCTACAAGCCGCGGCTGGTGCTGGTCTATGCCGGCGACAACGACCTGGCCGAGGGACGCACGCCGCTGCAGGTGCTCGAGAGCTTCGCCCTGTTCGCCAACACGGTGCGCACCGGGCTGCCCGAGACCCGCATCGCCTACATCTCAATCAAGCCCAGCCCGTCGCGCGAGACGCTGCTGCCGGGCATCCGCGAAACCAACGACATGATCGGCGCCTACCTGAAGCGGCTGCCCAACAGCGACTACATCGACATCTTCACGCCGATGCTGGGCGCCGACGGCCGGCCCCGGCCGGAACTGTTCCGCGGCGACCAGCTGCATCTCAACGACGACGGCTACCGGCTCTGGCAGTCGGTGATCGCGGCGCACCTTCAGGAGCCAGCCCAGGCTTCAGTCGCCCAGGGCGCGCGATAGCGGCAGCGCCGGCGGCTTTTGCCGGTCGTCCCACCAGATCGTCAGGCGGGCGACCCCGCGGAGCCAGCCGAACACCGCGAGCAGCAGCAGCAGGTCGCCCCACCAGGGCCGCGCCGTCTGGCTGTCACCGTAGACCGCCAGCACCAGCAGCACCGCCACCAGGTGGGCACAAAAGACCGGCAGCGAGGCGCTGCCCAGGTCCTCGAGCCAGTGCAGACGCGAAATACGGCGCATGAAGGCCGGTCCGTAGCGGACCGCCACGATGCCCAGCGCCGCCAGGTTGACCAGCCGCAGCGGCCCGAGCTGCCACTTGTCGAACAGCAGGTTGAGCTCGACATCGCCGCCGAAGGGCGCCTGGCCGTTGATGCCATGGTGCCGCCACCAGAAGCCATAGAGCGCCGCCGAGCCGGCGAGCACCACCAGCCAGGCCGGGATGCGCAGTGGGCGGGCATCGGGCGCATTGCGGCCGGCGCCCATCCACAGGCCGGCGAACCACAGGAACTGCCAGGCGAAGGCGTTGAAGGCGCCCATCTCGTGGAAGGGCACCACCMGCCCGGTGTGGCGCACGGTCAGCCCATAGAGCCATTCGCTGAGCCCGAACTGCGCCAGCCCCCACAGGCTGCCACTGGCAACCATCACCGCGGTCCAGCCATGGCGCAGGCCGAAGGCCRGCACCCACGGACTCAGCAGCATGAAGAAGATGTACATCGGCAGGATGTCGAGCAGCGCCGGCTCGTAGATCAGCAGCAGCGAATAGAGAAAGCCCTCGCGCGGATTGGCCAGATAGAAGGACAGCAGGTTCTTGACCGCCGGCTGATCGATGCGCAGCCCGACGGCCGAAATGACGGTGAAGAGAAACAGCAGCGTCGCGGCCTGGCTCAGGTAGACCTTCAGCGCACGGCGCCAGAAAGCCCGCCGCATCGAATCGACGCCCTGGTTGCGCGCGATGCGGCTGTAGAC
>NZ_JBFUIU010000557.1:0-6080 GCF_056401695.1 Variovorax sp. P4_D9 | reverse complement strand
GTCTGTTTCTTGAATCGCTGGCTCATTGGGAATCTCCGTTGCAAAAGTTAATCGATTAGGTAAAGATGCGTCGTATCCATCGCCCTAGATACGTCAATATGTTGACGCAAGTGTAGTCGAGGTAAGGATTGGCCTCAAGAGACTTTTATAAGTTATATGTAATGGAAAACCCTATGATCAGACCGTTAGACACTAAGACAGATCTTGCCAATAGACTGTTCTTCAGGCTCTATCAATGTGCAAACATGTTGCATAAAACCGGCAGCCGAGCCGTCGAGCAAGAGGGGCTGACAACGCAGCAATGGGCAGTCTTGGGCGCCCTGTCTCGCGAGAAGTCGCAGGGCGGCATGAGCATTGGCGATCTGGCCCGCTACCTGATGGTGAGCCGGCAGAATCTCTCGGGCCTCATCGGCCGCATGGAGCGCGATGGGCATGTGACCGTCGCCGCGAGTGGGCAGGACCGCCGATCACGCGTGGTCACAATGACGGAGACGGGACGCCATGTGTGGGAAGACCTCGCCTTGCCCAAGATCTACGGCTACTACGACGCGATCCTGGTCGACTTCTCGGTCAGCGACGTCACGCACACGCTGCACTACCTGCTCAAGATGCTTGAGAACATGCAGCGACTCGATGCAGAGTGGCTCACTGCTGAAGAGGGTGTGGAAGCAAAGGCCATGACCTAGCTTTCGGGAGACGCCGTTGCTTCGAGACTTCGTCGGTGGCCCGCGGTTTGGGTGATGGCCTAGGCTTGAACGCCCGTGCTGGCTACCCTGCAGGCGCCCGATCGTCATCGTCGGGCCGGACGCAGACGCCCAAGCCTGCAGGGCGGGAGAGGTGCTCAACAGCGTGGTGGCGATGCCGGTTGCGCCGAGATCGAGTTGTTGCACGGTCTCGGGCTTAGCGCCATGCCCGGTCAGTACGAGGAGGTGCTCGTCGCCGATGTGCAGCAGCGTTGTGTACGCAGTGGGCTGCGAATCGACCTTGACGGCGATTCGAGCGACCGCGACGAAGTCGGATTCGAGTTCCGGAGGGCGAGCGGTCATTGGGCATGATGCCGGCCTCGAGATGTGGTTGGTCAGATCGATGCTCACCATCCTGCTGACAACAGACACATTCCGTGGAAGTCCAAACGTACCGCGCTGGCGTGATCCAGCGTGGTTGGCGTGGCTCGCCGTGCCGCTCTACTGGATTCATCAGTTCGAGGAATACAGCCTGCCGGTGATCGGCATCGACTATTCGATCCAGGAAATGATCTGCGAGAAGATTGGCTTTCCGCCGTATCCGGACTGCCCGATTCCGCTGGCCTTCTACCCAGTGGTGAACATCGCTCTCATGTGGTTTGGAGCGCCGCTGGCCCTCTAGCGACCTCCAACTTCTCTGCACAAACGTCGGCTTTGCAACAGCAAGCGGGCACGGATCAGAGGCCGGTTGCCGACCGCCCTTTGGCTTGAACTGGAGTTTGCGCAGCGGCTTGGCTCTGCGCTGGCAGAGAGCTCAACCCGGGCGCAGGGTTTGATGACCAAGGCGCTTGGAAACCTCGACGCCACATGCTTTCGCTGCCTTTGCCTGCGTGCCGGTCCAGTCCGTATCGAAGGATCGTGAGCGTCCCATTAGCGTGATTCCGAGCACGATGTTTCCGGAATAGTCGAAGACAGGCGCGGCAAATGAGCTGACCCCGGGTGTGGGGTTGTTCATGGAGCGAGATACCCCGTGTTTGCGCACCTCGTTCAACATGCCTTGAAAATCGCCGCGCTCGGTAGGCGTGGCGATGTCCGGTCCCAGTCGTCGCTCGTCCTCGAGCAGTGATTCCTCAATCAACTTCGCGGGCAGATAAGCGGCAAACAGTCGGCCCGTGGCTGTGCCCGCCAACGACATGACAGTCCCGGTTCGGATGTTGGTGTGAAGCGGGTAGATCGCGTCAAAGAGATACACGATCGTCGGCCCTTGATTGCCCCAGACCGAAAGCGCAACGCTGTGTCCGGTCTCCCTTGCCAGATCCTCCGCGAAGGGCGTGGCCTCGCGCACCGGATTGAGCATCCGTAGCGTCACAAGTCCGAGTTGCATTGCGGTCGGGCCGAGCCAGTAGTAGCCCGTCGAAGCCTCCTGAGTGACCAACCCCAGCTTGGAGAAGCTCACCAGATACGGGTGAGCCTTTCCAGGTGCCATGTCGGCGGCTTTGGCGAGTTCCCTCAAGGGCATGGGGCGACCCTGGGCGCCGAGCGCCAAGAGCAACTGGCCGCCTGCTTCGATGGACTGAATGCCCCTGCGCTCCTTCTCGGAGCTCGATTCGCTGCTGTCGTTTTCAAGTGAGGCCATGCGTTGACTCCTAACGCTTTGATTCTAACAACTTCGTTAGCTCAGGGTAAACCATTAGTATAGATATGATGCGTTAGCACCATACTAACGCCATCGGGTCGGCAGAGGCCCCTACCTCAAGGAGTGACGGTCAATGAGTAAGCAGGAAACGGAGTACGACGTTCTGGTGGTTGGCACTGGCGCGTCTGGCATGTCGGCGGCGGTCACCGCGGCCCACCAGGGTCTCAAGGTGCTGGTCGTGGACAAGGCGCCGGTCTACGGTGGCACCACCGCACGTTCGGGCGGATGGCTGTGGATTCCCGGCACCAAGCTTGCGAAAGAGCAGGGCATCAACGAACCACAGGGCGCGGCCCGCGCTTATCTGCAGCACGAGGCCACCACCCATTTCGACGCCGCGCGCGTCGACGCGTTCATCGAGAACGGCCCGAAAGCCTTCGACTTCTTCACCGAGAACACGTGCGTGCAGTTCGACATGCCGCCCGTGTTTCCTGACTACCACGCCGAAGCGCCTGGCGGCCAACCGGGCGGCCGGTCCATGGTGACCCGTCCGTTCGACGGGCGAGAACTAGGCAGCCGCATCGACAAGCTGGCGCCGCCTGTGCCCGAGCTGACTGTGTTCGGAATGATGCTCGGCTCGGGCAAGGAACTGTGGCACTTCTTGCGTGCCTTCAARTCTTTCGAGTCCTTCTGGTACGTCGCGAAGCGCTTCGGCGGACATTTGCTCGATGTCGTGAGGTATGGCCGCGGGATGACGCTGACCAATGGCAACGCATTGGCCGGCCGACTCGCCAAGGCCGCGATGGACCTTAACGTTCCGGTGTGGCTGAACTCGCCGGTGAGGTCGCTCATCGTGGAAGGTGATGCCGTCGTCGGAGCAACCGTCGTGCAGKACGGCAAGCCGGTCGAGATCCGCGTGCGCCGCGGCGTTGTATTGGCCTGCGGTGGCTTCCCCTATGACGTGGAGCGTCGCAAGCAGCTGTTCCCACATGCGCCGACCGGCCACGAGCACTTCACTCCTTCGCCTGCATTGAATACCGGCGACGGCCTGCGTCTGGGTGAATCCGTCGGAGGCTGGGTCGACCCCACGATTCCGAATGCTGCGGCATGGTGCCCGACCTCGGTGACCAAGCGCAAGGATGGTTCCGAGGGCGTCATGCCTCATTTCATCGACCGTGCCAAACCGGGCGCAATTGCGGTCACCCAGAAGGGGCGCCGCTTCACAAACGAGGCGCTGTCCTATCACGATTTCATTCAAGACCTAGTGAAGGCCTGCAAGGGGACTCCTGAGGTCACTTGCTGGCTCATCTGCGATCACAAGCACCTGCGCGAGTATGGGCTGGGCGCAGTGGCTCCGTTCCCATTGCCCATCGGCAAGCATCTGAAGAGCGGTTATCTCAAGAAGGGCAATAGCCTTCAGGAGCTGGCCAAGGTGATCGGCGTGCCTTCCGGGATGCTGCAAGAGGAAGTCGAATCCTTCAACCGTGACGCCGCCAAGGGCGTCGACACGAAGTTCGGCAAGGGCAGCACGGCCTACAACCGCTTCCAGGGCGACTCTTTGGTGACGCCGAACCCGTGCATGGCTCCGATCCGCCAGGGCCCTTACTACGCGATCAAGATTGTCGTCGGCGAGATCGGCACATTCGCCGGCCTCCTGACAGATGAATCTTGCCAAGTCCTCACACAGGCTCGGCAACCGGTCAAGGGTCTCTATGCCGTCGGCAACGACGCCGCCAGCATCATGGGTGGCAACTACCCCGGGGCCGGCATCACGCTCGGCCCGGCGCTGACCTTTGGCTATGTCGTCGGTAACGCGCTTGCGAACCAAACGAAGCGACCTGCGGCCGCTGATGCGGTCCAGTTGGCCACTCCGCGCCAGCGTGTCCGCGCCGCCTGATCCCCACAAACGAAGTAGGACAGACTAATGGAAATCTCTGAACTCATGGCACCGCAGGTCTTGAACGGGCGCATCGCTCTTGTGACCGGCGCAGGTCAGGGCAATGGCAAGGCGATCGCAAGAGGTCTCGCGAAAGCGGGCGCCAAAGTCGTCGTGACCGATTTGATCGACGAAAACGCCACAGCAGTTGCTGCCGAGATCAATGCCGCAGGCGGCAAGGCAGTCGCATACAAGCTAGACGTGACTTCGCGAGATGCTTGCCAGGCACTGGCGCTCACCGTGGCGAGCGAAGTCGGAAACATCGACATCCTGGTGAACAACGCCGGCATCATCATCCGCGAAGGCCTGGACAGTCCAAAGGTCGCCTCGAATCTCGAGCGCACGCTGACTGTGAACGTGATGGGAACCTTCCTTCCAACGCATGCGTGGTTGGACGCGCTCAAGGAAACCAAGGGCGTGATCATCAACGTTGGGTCCATTGCCTCGAGCACCGGAATTCCTAATGTCGTGGGGTACTCCCCGTCCAAGGGCGCGGTCAAGCTCATGACGCAGGCGCTCGCCGTCGAACTGGCAAAAGACGGCGTCCGTGTGAACGCGATTGCGCCAGGTGTCATCGAGACGCCGATGACCTCCTACACCCGGGAGGCGCCGGAACGCCTCGACAAGTTCATGCTGCGCACCCCGATGGGTCGCGTCGGGCAGCCTGAGGAACTGGTTGGCCCCGTGGTGTTCCTGGCATCGAGCATGGCGACCTACGTGACGGGCGTGACGCTTCCCGTTGACGGCGGCTTCCTCGCCTCCTGAATCGCAGACTTTATTCCATCCTTGTTCGCAACCCTGAACTCATCGAGTTCGTAAAAACCGGAGACAGCTATGAGCATTCCTAAGTTCCTGAAGCGGGCCGCTCTTGCCGCCAGCCTTGTTGCTGCCACAGCCGCAAGTGCTCAAGACGTCAAGTTGGGCTACAACGGCGATCTATCAGCCTCTCCCTCGGCGCAAAGCGGCCAGGCGGCAGTGCTCGGCATGGAGGCGGCGATCGCCGACATCAATGCTGCTGGCGGCGTCCTTGGAAAGAAGTTGGCGCTTGTCACGCGGGATGACACTTCGGCACCCCCGAAGTCGATCCAGAACATGAGCGAGTTGGTTGACAACGAAAAGGTCTCCGCCGTGTTCGGCCCGACCAATTCCGGCAATGCCATGGCCTGGAAGCACATCGCCAACCAGAAGAAGATTCCGGTCATCGGCAACGTGGGTTCGGGCACTGACATCACGAAGCCGATGAGCCCAGGCGCCGACAACTACATGTTCCGCGTCTCGATGGTGGACCGCGAGCAGGTCGCCGCCCTGATGGCGTACGTCAAGAAGAACACAGACAAGTCAAAGGTTGTCGGCTTCATGGCCGAAACCACGGGCTACGGCCAGGGCGGCCTGAAAGACATGGAAGAAATTGCCAAATCTCAGGGCATCAAGATCGCAGCGACGGAGCGATTCGGCGTGGGCGATACGGACATGACTTCGCAGCTGAGCAAGATGAAGTCTGCCGGCGTCGACACGGTGGTGGTCTGGGCGCAGGGAACCCCGATTGCGCAGCTGGTGCGCAGCMTGGAAAAGATCAACTACTTCCCCCTGGTACTGTCTTCGTGGGCTGCGGACAACATCACCTTCTATGACGCCGCAGGCAAGACGTTGGCGGAAAAGCCGATCTTCATGCGCACGGTCAGCGAGTCACGTACACCGGCCCAGCAGAAACTGTTCGACCGCGTCGGCCCCAAGCTCAAGGCGCCGGGCTCCTTCTCCTTCGCGCTGCACGGATACGACTCCGTCATGCTGTATGCCGCCGCAGCGAAGCAAGCCAACAGCTTTGACG
>NZ_JBFUIU010000556.1:0-6094 GCF_056401695.1 Variovorax sp. P4_D9 | reverse complement strand
GGTATCGGATGCCTTGCCTTCGCGCTGGACGCTGGAGTCGTTCGCGCGATCACGATCGAGCTGCTGTTCTCGACCCCGAGGCGACATTCGCGTTTGCTTGCCAAGTACTCGGCGGAACGGCAGCTTGCGGGAAGAGCTGAGGTTCGGAACCCGCGTACTCCACTCTGGTCCGGTGAGATTTCAGCCGGTCTTGGGCCACCTGGTGGCCTAAACTTGGCGATGTGTGCATCGTACTCGGCCGTGAGTCACATCGAAGAGTTGTGGACGGTTTCACAACATCAACATGGAACTGTCTGGTGAATTGAAGCCGCTAACGCAACAAGCTGGATCCTTGGCCCAACCCGGCAACGGTCGCAGGAAAACGACGATACTGAGGTAGGGGGATGTGAACACCACACCACAATCCCGCGGCTTCCGCCCGGAGCCTGCTGATCGGCTTGCTATCGACACAGGCGAAGGACACAGCGGACTTTCAGAGCTACCGCAACCGGAGGAGCCATATGCCGAGTGACACGAGCGGGGTCGGTGGCGAACGGCCGACGCGGTTACAGGTCCGACTTCTTGGTGCAGTCGAGATCATCTTGGACGGCCGGCGTCTTCGCGCCTTCAACTCTCTTCGCTTGCAACGGTTTCTGGGGTTGATCGCGTTACGGAGAGATCCGCAGCACCGCTCACGACTCGCGTTCGAGCTCTGGCCCGACTCCGACGAACGTCAGGCGCGCACCAACCTCAGAAAGCTGCTCCACGACTTCCGTCATTCCCTTCCCGACATCGATGAGTTCGTCGAGATCGACAACGAGACTTTGCGGTGGATTCCGAGTGGGTCAAGCGAGGTCGACGTGCTGAGGTTCCAGGATGCCATGGCGGCCGGTGATTTCGAGCTCGCCGCGCGCCTCTATTCGGGCGATCTCCTTCCGGCTTGTTATGACGACTGGGTCCTGAATGAGCGAGCGAAACGTCGAGCCGAGGCGTATGGGGCCCTCGTAAGGCTGACAGAAGCGGCTGCGGCGCGTGACGACCACAAAGCCGCGATCAGACATACCCAACGCATCATCGACCTGGAGCCGACCGACGAAGCGGCCGTTCGAGTTCAGATGGAAGCACATCTCGCGCTTGGCGATAGAGCCGCGGCGCTGCGCTCCTACCATCGGTACGCGGAGGTGCTCGAACGCGACCTCGCGGTGGCACCGGGCGAGGCGATCGGGGCCATGTACCAACAGCTCCGGGCTGGCACACTCAACCGCGACGAAGTGCCGGGCAAGGAGCTACCCGTCGCCGAATCGCCTTTCGTCGGCCGCGACCTCGAATGGAACCAGCTCTACGAGGCATGGAACACCGCGCAGGAGGGTGGGGCACATCTCTTGTTGGTGACCGGGGAACCGGGGATCGGAAAGTCCCGTCTCGCACTGGAACTCGGCCGCCGCGTTCGAGCAGAGGGGCACGTGGTGGCATCGGCTCGTGCGTACGCGGCTGCGGGCAGACTGCCGTGGGGTCCCGTCGTCGACCTACTCCGATCGGATGCTCTCCGAAGCCACATCGACACGCTCGACACCGTTTGGAGGGCTGAGCTCGCTCGTCTCCTGCCCGAACTCCGCGACGTTTCCCAGCCATCTAAGCGGAGCCAAGCGGGCGACCTGGCTCAGCGCCGTCGGTTGTTCGATGCTGTGACCCGAGCCATCGTCGTCGGCGACCGCCCGCGCTTGCTGATCATCGACGATCTGCAGTGGTGTGACGCCGAGACCATCGAGTTGATCGGTTTCATCATCCGTTCCCGACAGACGGCACGGGTCCTCATCGTCGGTACTGTCCGCTCGGAGGAAATCCCACAGCATCATCCCCTCGTTGGACTCGTCGACGCCTTGGGCCACGACCAGGCAGTGACCACCGTGCCACTTGACCGACTCGACGAAGCCACCACTGCGACGCTCGCTGCACGGCTACGCGCTGAGGAAGCGATTGATCGGAAACTGGCAGCACGACTCTGGAGCGAGGCCGAAGGCAATCCACTCTTTGTTATTGAGGCTCTTCGAGCTGGGATCTCCTCTGATGGAAGTCAAGCAATTCTCACACAGACGATGCGGGCGGTGCTGCGCGCCCGACTGGGCCAACTCACTGACGGCGCTCGCCGACTAGCCGAAGTGGCGGCCGTCATCGGTCGGCCCTTCTCAGTCGGTCTGCTCGTGTCGGCCACTGGGATCGATGAGCGCGAGCTCATTGATCACATCGACGAACTCTGGCGTCGACGGATCATCCGCGATCAGGGGCTCACGTACGATTTCAGTCACGACAAGCTTCGGGCGGTCGCGCTAGAGATGGTCAGCCCAGCTCGTCGACGCCAACTCCACCGGGCTGTCGCCGAGGCGATTGCAGTCGAGCTCCACAGCGACATCGACGCGGCCAGCCCGCAGCTGGCCGCACACTATGACCAGGCCGGCATGGTCGAACCGGCCATCGATGCCTACCGCGTGGCGGGGGGCCGAGCGGTGGCGGTGTCGGCCTTCGAAGAAGCGGTCACCATGTTCCAGCGAGCGCTCGCACTGCTCGCCGACTTGCCACCGTCACCCGACCGCGATGCGCTCGAACTCGATATCCGGATCGCCTTCGGATCCCCGCTTGTAGCCCTCGACGGTTACGGCTCCAAGGGAGCGCACCAACTTTAAGAGCGAGCCCTWTCGCTTTGCCGMAAGCTTCACAGACCCGTGCAGCCGCCGATCCTCCGTGGTCTCGGCCTCGCCCGGCTGCAGGGCTGCCGCTTCGACGATTGCGATGAACTCGCTCGAGCCCTTCTCGAGCATGAGAGTCATGATCCGATCGCCAGGACAGAGGGCCAATACCTCTTCGGCGTGAGCGCGTTTTGGCGGGGCGATCTGGCCAGAGCCCGCCACTATCTCGATGGCGCTATCGAAGCCTATGACCTATCCCATCGCGACGAGCATCTGGCGTTGTACGCCCAGGACCCGAAGGCGGTCTGCCTGGTACGGCTCGCCTGGATCGAGCTGTGGGCCGGAGATGCCGGCCGGGCCGACGAGACGGCCCGATCTGCTCTTGAGATCGCCGTCGATCTCGATCATCTGATGACGTTGGGGTACGTCATCACTTACGCGGCGATCATCGCGGCCGAATCCGAAGATCTCGTTCGCCTCGCCGAGCTCCTCGGGGAGGCCGACCGTCTATGGAAGCGCTTTTCGGATCGCTACTTCATGCTCGTCCTGGAGGCCCTTCGGGGCTGGCTAGACGTGTGCAGGGGATCGGCTGGCGGCATCGAGAAGATCGTGCAGTCGGTGGCGCGCTCGCGTACCGAAGGGGAGACCCTTCATCTGACCTACACGCTCCTTCTCCTCGCCCGGGCTCGCGGCATGGTCGGCGAGTTCCGCCAGGGACGAGCCGCCACACGCGAGGGGCTCTCGTGGTCACACAGCTGCAACCAGCGCTATCTCGAGGCCGAGCTGTGGCGAGTCGACGGAGAGCTGGCTTTTCGCAGCGGGGAAGCCGAAGCCGCCGCCGCTTCTTTGCGCAGTGCCGTCGAGACCGCCAGCGCTCAAGGGGCGGGCTGGCTGGAGCTTCGGGCGCTCCACTCCTTGGCCAGGCGATTTCCCGATCAGACACTGCGTGAGCAACTCGGGGACCTCGTCGAGACTATCCCGTCGGGCCATGATCTCCCGGCGTTCCGGGCAGCCACCRGCCTTCTGAGTGAGTCCGGTTGAGAGGGAACGCTTCTGGAACGCCGGAGGGCGCATCCTTCGCGCATCCTTGGAGCATCCAATGAGCGACATGATCAAGGCGTTGACCGAAAGGGTTCGGCGTCGCGTCATCACCCCCTCGGATTCTGACTACGACCACGCTCGCGCTGTATACAACGCCATGCACGACCGCAAGCCCCGCGCCGTCATCCAGTGCGTGGACTCGGCCGACGTGATGGCCGCGGTCGCTGCTGGCCGCGACGCCGGCCTCGACCTGGCCATTCGTGGTGGGGGTCACAGCGTTCCCGGATTCGGCACGGTGGAAAACGGTCTGGTCATCGACCTGTCGAGGATGAACGACGTTCGTGTCGACCCGGTCAAGAAGGTCGCCCGGGTTGGGGGCGGCGCGACGTGGGGTGATGTCGACCATGCGACCTATCCCTTCGGCCTGGCAGCGCCCGGCGGGATCATCTCGACGACTGGGGTTGGTGGCCTGACGCTAGGCGGCGGCATCGGCTACCTGACCCGCGGCGTCGGTCTCTCCATCGACAACCTGCTGGCGGCCGATGTCGTTCTCGCTGATGGCCGGCAGGTCACCGCKAACGATTACCAGAACGAAGATTTGTTCTGGGCCTTGCGCGGCGGCGGCGGCAATTTCGGCGTCGTCAACAGCTTCGAGTTTGAGCTTCACGAGGTCGGCGACGTCCTGGGCGGCCCGTTGTTCTGCGAGTTCGACGATGCCGCCGCGGTCCTAAAGTGCTACCGCGAATTCATTGCGGATGCGCCCGAACAGCTCGGATGCTTCTTCGGCTGGCAGATCGCACCTCCTCTGCCGTTTATCCCCGAGGACCGGGTCGGAGATCTGTTCTGCGTACTGGTCACGTGCTGGAACGGTCCGCACGAGGAGGCCGAGCGGGTACTCAAGACACTGCGCGACRCAGCCGAAGTGAAGGCGGAGCAGGTCCGCGTCATGCCGTTCCCGGCCCTGCAAAGCGCCTTCGACAGCCTGGTCCCGAAGGGCATGCAGCACTACTGGAAAGCAGACTTCATCACCGAGCTCACCGACGAGGCGATCGATGCTCATGTCGAGCATGGCAAGAAGACACCGCACATCAGCTCGAGCATGCATCTCCATCCGATCAACGGTGCGGCGCAACGGGTCGGCGCCAACGAGACCGCGTTCGGGCACCGCAACAAGAGCTTTGCCCCGGTGATTGTGGGAATCTGGTCGGACTCTGGAGACAACGAGGCCAACATCAAGTGGATGAAGGACTACTACGCTGCTATTCATTCCCACTCGGAAGGCGATGGGGGCTACGTCAACTTCATGTCCGGCGACGACGAGCACCGTGCGCCCGCGAACTATGGCGCCAACTATGAGCGGCTCGCAGCGGTGAAGGCGAGCTATGACCCGAGCAACCTCTTCCACATCAACCAGAACATCGCTCCGGCGAACGGGAGCTGAGCATCATGGCTTTCATCCAGTCAACGCAAGTCTCGACCGACGATCGGGACGTGGCTCATCAATGGCTGTTCAAGAGCGAAACTTATGACAACTGCAACTGCGCTGTGAATTGCGGTTGCCAGTTCAACTTGCCGAGTACCCATGGATATTGTCAGTCGGCCTTCGTCGGCAAGATCGTTGAAGGCCATTTCGACGATACGCCGCTCGCGGGCCTGAATTGGGCGGCCCTGTACAAGTGGCCTGGCGAGATCAAGGACGGAAACGGAAAACGCCTGATCGTTATCGACGACGGCGCGGATGAAGATCAACGGGTGGCACTTGAAACAATCATCTCAGGTGGGGCATGCGAGCCGTTGAGCAATTTGTTCTCCGTATTTGCATCCACATGCTCGGAATCTTGCAGGACGTTGTTCGTGCCGATCCATCTCGAAGCCAACCTGGAGCTCAGAACCGCAAGGGTTGACATACCGGGCGTCATGAAGAGCAGTGGCAGGCCGATCATCAACGAGTTCAATGGCGAACCGTTCCACATTGCACTGGCACGTCCCAGTGGCAGTTTCGAATTTACCTACGCAGAGATCGGGCAGGGGACGACCTCGGTGACGGGTGACATGGAGATGGCGTTCGAAAATTCATGGGCGCATTACTGTGTTCACCACTTCAACCAGAATGGCTTGGTCCGCGAAAGATCAAGGCTTACAGCATGGCTTGACGCGTGACCTCGGGCAGGGCCGGTGTCGAGGTGGCGCAGAAAAGAGATATCCCGAATTCCGCGAACATGATCGGGTGGAAAAGTGAGGACTGTACCCATCGACGCCATACTTGAGGCAGTGGTCAGGCGCGATCGCCTGGTCGTCGTTGCCGCGCTTACTGCGGTTATCGCTCTGTCATGGGCGTATCTGCTAGCCGGCGCCGGCATGGGCATGTCGGCGTTCGAGATGACCCGCAT
>NZ_JBFUIU010000555.1:0-6102 GCF_056401695.1 Variovorax sp. P4_D9 | reverse complement strand
TCCTTCGGGATGACGCGCCGGTGCCGTCCTGAAGCCTCGCATTGACGGCAGACGCGGTCTGCACCGCAGCGGGTGGCCGGAGGCCGTGAAGAACCCCCCGCACCAACGCGAGCAGACACCTCGAATCAGCGTAAACCCTGTAGCAGCGTCGCCGCCATGCTTCTATAGTTTAGTAACTAACTAGATAGGTACATGGCCGATAGCTGGCTACGGCCGACGCAGACCCATGCGAAGTTGGGGGCATCAAGGAAAGCGGAGATAGACATGTCGTTCATCAAAACCTTCATCGACCAGGAAACCACGCGGCGCCGCGACTTCCTGTTGGCAAGCGCGTACAGCCTCGCCGGCGTTGCCGCTGCAAGCTCTCCGTTCGCTGCGTTCGCGCAGAACAAGCCGACGGTCGCCTGGAGCTACCGCGACCGCAACAACCCTTACTGGCATTCCGTCGTTTCCGGGGGCGAATCGTTTCTGGAGGACACGGGGATGAAGAAATCCGATCTGGTCCACCTGTTGAACAACGGGAGCTCAGAGAAGTCCCTGGCCGACATCAAGGCGTTACTGGCCAAGACCGGGGGCAAGGCGGCGATTGCATGTGATGCGAATGACGCGCCGAACTGCAGACCGATCGTGGAGTCGGTGCAGAAGGCCGGCGGCTACGTGGCGACCATCTGGAACAAACCTGACGACCTGCACCCGTGGGACTTTGGCGACAACTGGGTGTCGCACATGACTTGGTCTGATGAGGGACCTTCCGAGCAGACGGCACGCATCCTGTTCAACGAGATGGGCGGCAAGGGCGCGATCGTTGGGGTCGGCGGAATCGCCGCCAACAACCCGGCGATCGAGCGGCGTGCAGGGCTCATGAAGGCGCTGAAGGACTTTCCCAACATCGAACTACTGGACTACCAGACGGCCGACTGGGCAACGCAAAAGGCCAATCAGGTCATGCAGGGCTTCCTGACTCGATTCGGCACCAAGATCACCGGTGTCTTCTGTGCGAACGATTCGATGGCGTATGGGGTCCTCGAGGCTTTGAAGGCCGATGGTCGAAAGTTGCCGGTCGTCGCGTATGACGGCAACGCCGAGGCGACCGACTTGGTGATCAAGGGAGATCTGCTCGCGACCTGTTTTACGAACCCGTACTGGGGCGGCGGCATCACCGCGGCGCTGGCTTACCACGCCGCTATCGGGACTTTCAAACCGTCGCAGGAGCCGAAAGAGCACCGCGAATTCTATGGACCCACGATCCTGGTCACTCAGAAGGACGCTGCCGAGTTCAAGAAGAAGTACATCTCCAGTACACCTGTCTACGCCTGGAAGGATTTCTGGGGCCCTTCGCGCGGACAGATAAAGTACGCGGCCAAGTCATAATGGCCACCCTCGATCCAACGGGCGTGCAGGGGCCGGCCCAAGAAGCGAGAGGCGACAGCCTGCAGGCCCGCGTATCAGGCAATTCGTCGCTCCAGCGCAAGGAATTCTTCTCGCGATGGGCCCCGGCCCTGGTCCTCGTCGGGCTGGTGGCGGCGCTCTCCGTCGCCAATGCCAACTTCCTGTCGGTGGGCAATCTTGCACGGATAGCGATTGCGTCTGTGCCGGCCTTGATGGTCGCACTTGGAGTGACCTTCATCATCATCATGGGCTCGATCGATCTGTCCATGGAGGGCACGGTCTCGACGACCGCGGTCCTCTTTGCCCTGGTTTTCAACGCGTTCGGGGGCCAGTTGGCCGGACTCGGCGGGCTCGCGATCCTCGCAGCGATCCTGGCGGGAGCTGTCGTCGGCGTCGTCAATGGCCTCGTGCATGTAAAGCTCAAGATTCCTTCGTTCATGGCCAGCCTGGCAATCGGCTTTGTCGGCATGGGTCTATCGGTGTTGCTGACGGGCGGGRACATCGTGCGTGTGAACGACGACGTCTTTCGCGCGATGTTGTTCAAGCGCATCTTGGGCTTTCCACTCATGGTGTACTTGGCTGTCCTCATGGTGTTCTTCGCCTGGTTCATCCAGCGCAACACCACATTGGGGCGCAACTTCTACGCGGTGGGAGGCGGCGAGGACCTCGCCCATGCTTCTGGTCTGAATGTTCAACGCGTGCGCATCCTCGGCTTCGCCCTGGCCGGCATCTTCTACGCCATAGGGGCGCTCTTCGCGGTGGCACGCGGCGGCATGGCCGAATCACTGACGGGGTCGAACTACATGTTCGTTTCCATCACTTCCGTGGTCGTTGGCGGCACATCGTTGATGGGCGGTAGCGGTGGTGTGTGGAACACGGTGGTCGGCGTCCTGATCGTCAACGTGATTGCCAATGGGATGGTTGTGCTTGGGCTTCCAAACTACGTCCAGGACGGCGTGCTGGGTGTGCTCGTCATCCTCGCCGTGGTGCTGTCGGCCAATCGCAAGTCCCATTCCCTCGTGAAGTGAGATCGCCATGCTTGAATTCCGCAAGGTCGAAAAGACGTTCCCGGGCGTTCGTGCGCTCAAGGGCATTGACTTCAAGGTCGCCAAGGGCGAGGTCGTCGGTTTGGTCGGCGAAAACGGCGCCGGCAAATCCACATTGATGAAGGTCATCTACGGAGCCTACCAGCACGACGGAGGAGAGGTCCTCGTAAACGACACACCGACCCGCTTCGCCAATCCTCGCGAAGCCATGCTCAAGGGCATCGGCATGGTCTTTCAGGAGCAGTCGCTGATCCCGAGCCTGTCGGTGATGGAGAACATCTTCCTGGGCTTCGAGCAGCAGTTCGTCACGTGGGGCGTCATTCGGTGGCGGCGCATGGCGGAGGCCGCCAAGCGGCAATTGGCGAAGGTTCACCTGGACGTCGACCCGTACACCACCACCTCGCAACTGTCGTTCGCGCAACGTCAGATGGTGGAACTCGCCAAGGTGCTGACGCTGGAGGAGCGGGTCGAAGGCGACTTGGTCATTCTCCTCGACGAGCCGACGTCCGTCTTGTCAAGGGACGAGGTGAAGCTCCTCTTCAAGCTCGTGCGCGAACTGCGCTCCCGTGCGGCCTTCATCTTCGTCTCGCACCGACTCGACGAAGTAATCGACATTTCAGACCGCATTTATGTTCTGAAGGATGGCGAGGTTGTGGACGTCGTCCAAGGCGACGGTGCGCAAGCCGAGAAGATCCAGCACAAGATGGTGGGCCGCGAAATCAGCAAAGAGTACTACCGGGAAGAAAAGCAGCATCCCTACCAGGACGCCGTGCTGGTCGAGGCGACGGGACTGGGCCTGGAGGGCAGGTACGAGGAGATTTCTCTCACGCTCCGGCGTGGCGAGGTTCTCAGCCTGGTCGGTGTGGAGGGCTCTGGCGGCGAAGAAATCATGCGCACGATCTTCGGGCTCGAGAAGCCCGACCGAGGAGAATTGAAGATCAAGGGCAGTGCGGTGCGACATTTCACGCCGGCCAACGGCGTGCGGTGCGGAGTCGGGTACATCCCTCGCGAGCGCAAGGTGGAAGGCATCGTGAGCGGCATGTCAGTCTTCGAGAACATGACGCTCTCGCAGATGGGCAAGTACAGCGTCGGCGGCGTGATGAGACGGGCCGCCGAGAAATCGACGGCGCAGGAGTGGGTCAAACGTCTTGAGATCAAGACGCCGTCGGTCGATGCGAATGCGGGCAARCTGTCCGGAGGCAACCAGCAAAAGGTCGTCATCTCGAAATGGCGCAGCGGAGGATCGGACATCATCTTGCTAGACCACCCGACACGCGGCGTCGATGTCGGCGCCAAGGAAAACATCTACGAGGTCGTTCGTGAAATGTCGGCCGACGGGTGCGGCATTGTCCTGATGGCCGACACGCTGGAGGAGGCAATCGGTCTGTCCCACACCGTCGCTGTGATCAAGGACGGCCGGATCCAAAAATGGTTTGACTGCAAGCCCGGCGCCAAGCCGTCGCTCTTTGACCTCGTGCACTACATGACCTGAGGGGTTGTCCACATGAATATCGAAAAACTTCGGCCACATCTGCCTTGGCTCACGCTTGTTTGCCTCACGCTCATCGTGACGGCCATCGCGCCTGGATTCCTGGCTCCCAACAGCCTGATTCAAATGACGGCGGACGTGTCCACGCTGTTCGTCCTTGCGCTCGGCATCACGCTCGTGATCTACATTGGGGGTATCGACCTGTCGGCCCAGTCGGTTGCCAACATGACGACCGTTCTGGTCACGCTCTCACTGCCTTCGCTGGGTCTTTGGGCGGCCTTGGGTGTTCTGCTAGCGGGGGCGGTGATCGGCTTTGCGTCGGGCTATGCGTCGACGAAGCTGAAGGTCCCTTCGTTCATCGCCACGCTGGCACTGGGTGGTGTGGCCCTATCCGTTGGTCAGTTCGCGTCGGGTCAACAAGCGGTGTTCATGGACCCCAAAGCGCGAGACGCGGCGTTCGGCTGGATCATCGGGACCACCGCAGGCTTGCCCAATGAGATCTTTATTGCCGCCGGCTTGCTCTTGCTCCTGCTCTTCATCGAGCGACGGACCACTCTCGGAAGAGCRCTCAAGGCCATTGGAGCTGGCGAGCCAGCCGCCATCGCTTCGGGTTTGCGCGTGGACGCCTACAAAATCGCGGTCTACGCGATCGCCGGCCTTATATCGGCACTGGCTGGATTGCTGTTCTCGGTCAAGCTTGCCGGCGGTGCGCCCAACATCGCCGAAGGCTTCTTGCTTCCGGCGATTGTTGCTGTCCTGATCGGCGGCACTCCACTCACCGGTGGCGTGGGCGGGGTTCTGAACACTTTGATCGGCGCACTGATAGTGGCGGTCATCCGTACGGCGATGGTGTACCTTGAGGTGCCGCCGACGGCTCAGCAGATCGTATTCGGCGTCGTCCTGATCGTGGCCATCGCCTTGACGATCGATCGCAGCAAGCTCGCGATGGTGAAGTGATGGGAGTTCTCGGAGACGCTGTCGCAGCAAGCTCGCTCTCTCGCAAGCATCCGGCCATGCAGCAACAGCTCCTGGCGCAAGACATCGCACGCTTGGTCGAGCAGGAGCGCCGCTTGCATTTCGAGCACTTTGACCGCGAAACGGCGTTCGAACTTGGGTGCGCAGTCCGGGCCCTGTGCCGGTCGCGCGATCTGGCCTTGGCCATCGAGGTTCGAATGGGGCGGAAGCGCATATTCTGGAGCTCGATGCCCGGGACTACCGATGTGAACGAGGATTGGGTTCGGCGGAAACGAAATACTGTGGAGCTTTTTGGTCAAAGCTCGTACTTGGTCGGTCGGGAGCTAGAACTCGAGTCCTTGTCGCTTGAAGCGAAGATGGGACTTGCAACACGCGAGTTCGCCTCTTACGGTGGTGGCTTTCCAATCACTATTGCCGGAGTCGGCTGCATTGGCGCGGTGACGGTGTCCGGTGCTCCCCAGCGCCAGGATCATGCCCTGGTGGTGGAGGCCCTTGCGGACATGTGCGGTGTTCCATTGTCCGACATAGCCTTGGATGAGGAATAGCGGCTTTGTTCAGCAACGACGGATGCCGTTTCGCGGCGTCCTGCATGGGCTGCGCCGGATTCAGAGGCATATCTTTGGTATGGAGGACCCGACATTCGGCGGACGCTTCAAGTCCCGATGCTTGAGGTTTCCATTGGGCTTCCTGCCGACCTAGCCAGACACCGCGAATCTCTTCTTCGTTCCGGTGATCTGTCGCGAAGAGCGCGGGGCCCCTGGCAACTCTTCGATTGCGAAATTGGGCGCCACCGCGGGACACGTGGCGACCCTCGCGTTCCTCGATCAGTTGCTTACGGCGGCCAGTCTCAGGGCAAGCACGCGGCGGCTCGGATCGATGCAGCGCTCCTACCGTAGGCAGGTCCGAAACGGCGCATTCGGGACAAATTGATTCGCTATCGGAGAGGCACGTTCATGAAGAATAGGTAGTCGGCGGTCGAGGAGACGCGTATAGTAACGGTATAGATACTTGAGGAATATTGATGAAGATGGTTGTCAGTGTCAAGCGGGTCGTCGACTACAACGTCAAGGTGCGCGTGAAGAGCGACGGCACTGGTGTCGATATCGCCAACGTGAAGATGAGCATGAACCCCTTCGACGAGATCGCGGTCGAAGAGGCAGTGCGCCTGAAGGAGAAGGGCGCTGCTACTGAAATCATCGCCGT
>NZ_JBFUIU010000554.1:0-6104 GCF_056401695.1 Variovorax sp. P4_D9 | reverse complement strand
GAGATGAACGGTCCGAACTCCTCGGGCTTGCTGCCGACGACTTCCACGCCCTGCTGCTCGAATTGCTGCTTCAGGTCGGGCGAGCGCAATGCGGCTCCGACGGCTCCATACATCTTGTTGATGATCTCGGGCGGTGTCCGCGCCGGCGCGAGCATGCCGTACCAGTTATATGCCTCGGCCTTCGGCAGTCCAAGCTCGCCCACTGTGGGGACATCCTTGAGCACGGGAATGCGGGTGGCGCTGGTCACCGCCAACGCGCGCACCTTGCCCGACTGGATGAATGGCAGCACCACGGGGATGTCGACCATCATCATGTCGACCTGACCGCCCATGAGGTCGGTCAGCGCCGGGGCCGCGCCCCGGTAGGGAATGTGGTTGATGTTCAGCTTGGCTTCGCGCTTGAGCAGTTCAGCCTGGAGATGCGGCGTGGTGCCGCTGCCGGCCGATGCGTAGTTGATCTTGCTGGCGTCGCCCGTGGCGGCGGCTTTCAGGTCCGCGAAGGTCTTGTATTTCGAACTGGCGGCCACCACCAGCACCGCCGGAACCTTCAATGCCTGGGTCACGGCAACCAGATCCTTCTGCGGGTTGTAGGGCATCGACGGCACGATGTGCGGCACGATCGCCAGCGCGCCCGCCGAGGAGAACAGGAGCGTGTAGCCGTCGGCCGGCGATTTGGCGACCGCGTCGGCGCCGAGCAGGCCGCCGGCACCGCCCTTGTTGTCGATGATGATGGATTGACCAAGCGATGTACTCAGCTTGGCGCCGAGCGCGCGGGCTGTCTGGTCCACCGGGCCGCCGGCAGGAAAGGGAACGACCAAGCGGATCGGCTTGGTCGGATAGGTCTGCGCCCATCCCGAGGCTGCGGCCAACGCAAGGGTGAGTGCAGCCGCGGATTTGAAAAGTCCGTTCATGGTCGATGTCTCCAGTTTGTCGTGGATGGATTCTGGGGACCGGAACGATGCCTGCCACCGTGCTCCGGCGCATACCTGCTATGCGTGACCGTTCACGGGAGGTCTTCCGATATGCGCCGCGGCGCACCACAGTCTTGCGCGCCCGCCGGTAGCACTGGACGGCTCCCGATCCCAGAATTCGGTTCGACACACAAGGAGACTTCGAATGACCACCCACAAGGGCCCGCTATCGCACGTCAAGGTGCTCGACCTGAGCCGCATCCTCGCCGCACCGTGGGCCAGCCAGATCCTCGCCGATCTGGGGGCCGAAGTGATCAAGGTCGAGCGGCCCGGCGTCGGCGACGACACACGCACGTGGGGGCCTCCGTTTCTGAAGGACGCCGAAGGCAAGGACACGAAGGAAGCCGGCTACTATCTGGCAGTCAATCGGGGGAAGCGCTCGATCACCGTCAACCTCGAGAAGCCCGAGGGCCAGAAGATCGTCAAGGAACTCGCCAAGCGAGCCGATATCGTGCTCGAGAACTACAAGGCCGGCACGCTGGCGCGCTATGGCCTGGATGAAGCATCGCTGCGCAAGATCAATCCACGTCTCATCTACTGCTCGGTCACCGGCTTCGGCCAGACGGGACCGCGGCGCGACCAGCCGGCCTACGACTTCCTGATCCAGGCGATGGGCGGCCTCATGAGCGTCACGGGCGAGAAGGACGGCCGACCGGGTGGAGGGCCGCAGAAGGTCGGCATTCCGATCGTCGACCTGATGACCGGCATGTACACCACCGTCTCGGTGCTTGCCGCACTGGCGCGCCGCAACGAGACCGGCGTCGGAGATGCCATCGACATCGCGATGCTCGATGTGCAGGTCGCCACCCTTTCCAACCAGGCAATGAACTACCTGGTGTCGGGCAAGGTGCCGCGGCGCAACGGCAACGCGCATCCGAACATTCAGCCGCAGGACGTGTACACCTGCGCCGACGGCGATGTTATTCTGGTGGTCGGAAACGACGGTCAGTTCGCCAAGCTGTGTGAAGTCTTCGGACAGACCGATTGGATCACGGACGAGCGCTTCGCCACCAATGCCCAGCGGGTGCGCAACATCGGCGAGTTGTCCGCGATGCTGCGCGACGTGTTCGCCGAGTGGGAGCGCGAGAAGCTGATTGCCGCGCTCGACAGGGCCGGCGTGCCCTGCGGGCCCATCAACACGGTGGCCGATGTGTTCAAGGAACCGCAAGTCAAGGCGCGCGAGATGCTGCGCTACGTGCCGCATCCGAGCGGCGTCGACGCGCCACAGGTTGCAAGCCCGATGCGCTTTTCGGAATCTCCGCTGCAAACGCAGACGGCGCCGCCACTGCTCGGCCAGCACAGCGAAGACATCCTGTCCGAGTTGGGCTACAGCACGGCCGGCATCGATGCGCTGCGCGAGACCGGAGCGATCTGATGGCCGCGACGATGAAGCTGCATTGGTCGCCCAAGTCGCCCTACGTGCGCAAGGTGATGATCTGCGTGCACGAACTCGGGCTGTCGACGCGGCTCGAATTGGTTCGATCAGTCGCCGCGATGCGTAAGCCCAATCCGGTGCTGATGGCGGACAACCCGCTGTCGAAGATCCCTACGCTCGTTCGCAAAGACGGATCGACTTTGTTCGACTCGGTCGTGATATGCGAGTACCTCAACGAGGAGGTCGGAGGAAAGCTGTTCCCGCGGGGCGGGGAGGAGCGCTGGCAGGCATTGCGCTGGCACGCCTTTGGCGACGGCCTGCTCGATGCGCTGATCCTCTGGCGCAACGAACGCGAGCGCGAGATACCGTCGCAAGAGCTGCTCGAGGCTTTCGATCACAAGGTTCGCGCCTCGCTGAACAGGCTGGATGAAGAGGCGCAGGCACTTCGCATGGCGGAGTTCTCGATCGGCCATGTGACGCTGGGTTGCGCGCTCGGCTACCTCGACTACCGCTTCGACGCGCTGGAGTGGCGCGAACTGGCCCCGGCGCTTGCGGCCTGGTTCGAGACGCTCCGCAGCCGACCCTCGTTCGCGGCCACGGAGCCGGTCGATGGCTGAGCCGTACGGCCCGCGAGTTGGGCGGGCACGGGTTATCGGTACAAGGATCCGGGGTTGCGGGTCAGTACCTGGCGCACCACGGCTTCGTCGCCCGCCCAGTCCTTGAACATCGCCAGCAGTTCCGCGCTGTCGGGCACAGGCGTGACGCGCAGGTGCGGCCAATCGCTCCCCCAGACAAGGCGCTCGGGATTGGCCTCGATCATCTTCTGCTGGAACCTGCGACCCGCCTGCCAATCGGGTGCCTGCAGCAGGTTGCGGTAGGCGCAGAGCTTGACCCATGCCTTGCCCGAGGCCAGCAGGTCGAGCAGCGTGCGAAATCCGGGATCGTCGATGCCCGCATGCACATCGAAGCCGCCCATGTGGTCGATCACGACCGGCACGGGGAGCGCCATCAACGCTCCCGCGATGCCCGGCAGCGACTGGCAGTCGGTCCACAGTTCGGCGTGCAGGCCGGCGTCCGCGAGCGCCGGCGCCAGCGCCCGCAGATCGTCGAAGGAGGCGCTGCCCGCGAAGTTGGTGCCGGCCCCGCTGCGATGGCTGAAGCGCGCGCCGCGCACCCCTCGGGTGTGCAGCCCCGCGAGCGCCAAGGGACTGTCCGGGCGCACGACAACCACGCCACGCAGCGTGGGTTGGGCCGACAGCGCATGCAACAGAAGCGAGTGGTCGTCGCCGTAAGCGCTCGGATGGACCAGCACCCCATGGGTGAGCCCGAGCCGTGCGAGCATCGCAAGGTAGGCCGACTCGGCCGCCTCGGGCGGGGTATAGCTGCGCTCGGGGGCGAGCGGAAAGCGATCATAGGGACCGAACAGGTGGGCGTGGCAATCCCACCCCTCGGTGACCGGGCTGGCGGCGTTCACTTCAGCTCCGCCTGCTGCGGCAGCGGAAAGGCGGGCGCCACGCCCTCGGGCAGCGGTATCTCGTGGCAGTTGAGCGTCATCGCAACCATCGTGTAGTAGCCGACCAGGGCCGTCAGTTCGACCACGGCGCGTTCGCCGAACAGCGTCAACGCTGCGGCGTAGGTCTTGTCGGAAACGGAGTTGTGGCGGTTCAGTTCGACCGCGTACCTGTAGATGGCCGCCTCGTCGGGCGAAAGTCCCGGCGGTTCGCTCTCGCCGAGCAGGGCCTCGATCACGGTCTGCGGGATGTCGGCCTTCTCGGCCTCGGCGCGATGTGCATACCACTCGAAGGGCGAATTGCAGGCACGGCCCGTCACCAGGATCGCAATCTCGGTCAGCCGCGGCGGCAGCGTGGTGCCGTAGCGCAGCAGCGCGCCGAGCGCCTGCCACTTGTCTGCAAGCTCGGGATTGTGAAGGGCAGCCCGAAGGGGCCCCTGGATCCTGCCGCGCGGGCCGGACACGATCCTGTCGTACACAGCGCGCTGCTCGGGACTCATGGACTCCGGGGCAGGCAGGGAAATGCGTGGCATGTAGGTCTCCATTGATCGCCGCCATGGGCCTGGAGGCGATTCCAGGCAAGCTTAGCGGCCGCGGCGCTGCGTGCCTGCCCGTGCGGCGCAACGCTGCTATGACGGTCGCGGCAACGCAGCCGCGCTAGGCTTGCTCGACCGCGCGCCACATGCCGCTGCGCGCGCTGTCTTCCACGATCTCGACGATCTCCGCTGCCACCGCGGACACCGCCTTGGCCGGGCCCTTAGTGCGCGCCAGCGCCATCGAAACGATGCGCTGGACGCCGGGCGATACGATCCTTGCGGCTTGCAGCCGGCCCTCCCGCACTTCGGTCCAGACGGCGTGGATCGGCAGCACGGTGTAGAGCCTGGCTTCTGCCACCGTCGAGCGCATCAGCGGCAGCGAGTCGGCCTCGATCACCGGCGCCAGCGTGATGTGTTCCTGCCGCGCGATCGCGTCGAGCGCGGTGCGCAGGCCGTTCGGCGCACTCGGCAGGATGAAGGGCAGCTCGTGCAAAGCACTGAAGGCCACTTCGGCGGTCTGTGTGAGCCGGTCGCCGGCAGCGCCGATCAGATAGCTGTCGACCGTGGCCAGGGCTTGCTCCTGTTCCGGCTGGGAGCCGTATCGGTAGAGAATGGCGATGTCCACGCGAGCGTCGACCAGCCATTCTTCGACCTGCCCGCTCGAGCCTTCGAGGATCTTGAGGTGGACGCCTGGGTGGCGCTCCCGGAGTTTCTTGAATAGGTGACCGACGATCGGATTCGTGATAGAAGGCAGCGAGCCGATCGTGACCCGCCCCGTGGGTTCGCGCGCTTCTCCGCGAATTTCGAGTTCCAGTTGCTCGGCATCGGCAAGCAGCGCCTTGACGTGCGGGAAGATTCGCTGTCCGACATCGGACAGCGCCACGCCACGTCCGGTACGGTTGAACAATCGGGCGTTGCATTCACGTTCGAGGGYGTTCAAGTGCCGGCTCAGCAGCGATTGATTGCTGTCGAGGAACAGCGCTGCGCGCGTCAGGCTGCCGAGCTCCGCGATGGCCAGAAACGCCCGCCACTTCTGCAGATCAGAGGTGAGGTCGAGCTGGAGGTTGGTGGCTTTGGTGGGTTGCATGTCGGACGGCGTCGGGAGACCGATTCTGCATGGAGGCGTGCCTGGCTCAAATGCGGGTTTGCATCGGGCCGGGCCCCGGCTTCTGCACGCTTGATCTCCGCCACCCGCAGGTGTCTTAATTCGCACCATGAATCACCCTCGCATAGACCACCTCGTGATCGCGGCGCAAACCCTCGACGAAGGCGTGCGCTGGTGCGAAACCACCTTCGGCGTCGCCCCCGCCGCGGGGGGGACCCATCCCTCCATGGGCACTCACAACGCCTTGTTGAAGATCGCGTCATCAGCCTTCCCGCGCACCTACCTGGAGATTATCGCGGTCGATCCGAACGCCGACGTCCGGCAACGCAGCGCGTCGCGGCGCTGGTTCGATCTGGACGATGCCGCGCTGCAGGCGGAACTGGCGCAGCACGGACCGCGGCTGATCCACTTCGTTGCCGCGGTCCCCGACGCCACGGCCGCCGTCGAGGCCCTCGCACTCTTGCGCATCGACCGCGGCGAGGTCATGCAAGCGTCCCGCGACACGCCCGCCGGTCGACTGACCTGGCACATCACGGTGCGCGCCGACGGCCAGCGGCTCTTCTATGGCGCACTGCCGACCTTGATCCAATGGGGCTCGGTGCATCCC
>NZ_JBFUIU010000553.1:0-6104 GCF_056401695.1 Variovorax sp. P4_D9 | reverse complement strand
GAAGAACAGTTGCACGATGAAGGGCGTGTTGCGGATCAGCTCGACGTAGCTGCCGACCACCCAGCGCAGCCAGGCCGGACCGCTGGCGCGCGACCAGGCGCAGGCCACGCCGACCATCATGCCGATGACGGTCGCGATGGCCGTGAGCCCGAGCGTCCAGAGCACCCCCCTGACGAGCAGGGGCCATTGGCCGAGGACGGCGCCGAAGTCGAATTCGATGCCCATGGCAGGCCGTCGCGATCAGACCGGGAGGTCGCCGGCCGGACGGCCGAGCCACTTCTTCGCCATGGCGTCGAGCGTGCCGTCCTTCTTGGCGTTGGCGATGATCTCGTTGACCTTGGCCTTCAGCGGGTCCTCTCCCTTGGCGATTCCGATGAAGCAGGGGCTGTCCTTGAGCAGCAGCTTGTACTCGGCGCCGAGCTGCGGGTTCTTCTGCATCATGTCGCCGGCGACCGCGGCGCTGGTGGCCAGGGTCTGGGTCTGGCCGGCCACGAAGGCGGCGATGGTGGCGTTGTTGTCCTCAAAGCGCTTGTACTCGAGGCTGGCCGGTGCGACCTTGGCGAGTTCCTGGTCTTCCATAGCGCCGCGGGTCACGGCGACGGTCTTGCCGCCCATGTCGGCGAAGCTCTTGATGTTGACCGTCTTGGCCGCATAGACCGCCTGGAAGAAGGGCGCATAGGCGGCGGAGAAATCGATCACCTTCTCGCGCTCGGCGTTCTTGCCCAAGGTGGAGATCACCAGGTCGGCCTTGCGCGTCTGCAGGTACGGAATGCGGTTGGCGCTGGTAACCGGCACCAGCTCGGCCCTGACGCCGAGCTTGCTGGCGATCAGCTGCGCCATCTCGACGTCGAGGCCCTGCGGCGTCATCGTCTTGTCGACCGAGCCGTAAGGCGGATAGTCGGTCGGCACCGCGATCTTGATGACCTTGGCCTTCATCACGTTGTCGAGCGCGCTCTGGGCGTGCGAGAGGCCGGTGGCGAACAGCGCGGCCGCGGCGAGGGCGAGCGCGAACGTGCGCTTGGTTTGCTTCATAACAGGGCTCCTAGGTAAATCGATGAATCGTCGGGTGAGGGTTCGGACGCGGCCGCCTTCCGGCCCCTCCTGGAGGGGCCGGTACGCAAGAGCTGTGCCTCGTCTTTCGGGTCGGCGGCCGTGCCCTGGATCGGTGCCAGTGCGTCGCGCAGCTGGGCCAGCGGGTCGGTGGGTGTCTGCACGCGCAGCGCCGATTGCACGGTGCCAATGTGCTCGCTCATCAGGGCCTCGGCGGTCGCGATGTCGCCGCGCTCGAGCGCGGCCACAATGCGCACGTGGTCCTCGCAGGACTGCGCCGCGTCGTGCGAGGACTGGTAGAGCATCGCGATCAGCGTGGTGCGGGCGGTGAAGTCGCGCAGCGTGTCGGCCAGCAGCGAGTTTCCCAGGCATTCGGCCAGGCAGACGTGGAAGTCGCCGAGCAGGTAGCTGCGGTTACCGATGTCGCTGTCCTTCAGCGCCGCCTGCTCGCGCTTGAGGTGCGCCTTGAGTGCGCGTAGCGCGTCCTTGTCGATCGCGCCGGCGCTGCGGATTAGGCCCGACTCGATCACCCGCCGCGCCTCGAAGGCTTCGCGTGCCTCGTCCTGCGAAGGCTCGATCACGAACCAGCCGCGGCGTGCGCTCACCGTCACGATGCCGCGGGCGGCGAGCCGGGTGAGTGCTTCGCGCACGATGGTGCGGCTGCAGTCGAACAGCATCGCGAGCTGCTGCTCGCCCAGGCGCGCGCCGGGCGCGAGCTTCTGTGCCATCACCGCTTCGACGATGCGTGCACTGATTTCGGGAGCGGTGATGGACATGGCGCTGCATACCAGCAGCTTTCATGCCTGCTTGTATGCAAGCCTGAGCCCCTCGACGGTGTGTGGGCCGGGGCTCAGCGGTCGAAAAAAAAGCCCGCACGAGGCGGGCCTAACCTTGATTGCACTTGCAGCAATGAACTAACAGCCCGATTTTCGCGCTGTTCGGCGCTTTCAGGTGTGAGAAATTCGTCGAATTGGAGGCTGTTACCTTTTTCTAGAGCCCCATGAACTCCGAGATCTTCCGAGCCACCGATTTCGGGGGGGCGGCCGGCGCAGAAGTTGCGACCGGCGGTGGCGTCCGGCGGGCCGCCAGGAACTCCAGCGCCCGGGCCACCCGGTTCGCCGACGGGTCATCGATCCTTCGCCTCCATGCGGCGGCGACCTGGAGCAGTTCCCCGGGGCTCAGCGGCCGTGGCGGCGGTCGCTCCGGGTCATGGGGCGTTCCGCCATGGCGCGACGAGCCCTCGGGCGGCAGCCGGAACCGGCGTTGTCCGAACAGGCCGTCAGGTGTGGGCCGGCGGGAAAAATACAGGTGATCCATGTAGCCCATTTTGACTACATTCCGACGCGCATGGCAAGCTCCGAAAGGTGTAGGGCTCAGTCCATCCTGGCACCCGAGGCCTTCACCGCCTTGTCCCAGCGCGGTGTTTCCGCGGCCAGGAATCTGGCGAAGTCCTCGCTGCCCAGGTAGGCCGGGTCGGCGCCCTGGCTCACCATCCGTTCGCGCACCTCGGGATTGGCCAGCACCTGCCTGAATGCGTCGCTGAGCTTGGTGACCACGTCCTTCGGGGTGCCCACGGGGGCCAGGAAGCCGTAGAAGCCCACCACCTCGAAGCCCTTGACGCCGGATTCGATCACGGTCGGCACGTCGGGCAAGGCCGGGTTGCGCGCCGCGCTGGTCACCGCCAGCGCGCGCACCTTGCCCTGCTTGTGGTAATTGGCCGCCTGCGGGATCGATTCGGCCATGAACTGCACCTGCCCGCCCATCAGGTCAGTGAAGGCCGGCGCGCTGCCGCGGTAGGGGATGTGGACCATGAAGATGCCGGTGGCGCTCTTGAACATCTCGGGCACCAGGTGGCTGATGCCGCCGTTGCCGGCCGAGCCGTAGTTGATCTGTCCCGGCCGGGCGCGCGCGTAGTCGACGAACTGCCGCAGATCCTGAACCGGCAGCTTGGGCGTCACGAGCAGCGCGAGCGGCTGCATCGCGGTGCGCGCGATTGGCGTGAAGTCCCGCAGCGTGTTGTAGGGCAGCTTGGCGTACAGCGCGCCGTTGATCACCGCCACGCCGGTGTTGGCAAGCATCAGCGTGTAGCCGTCGGGCGCGCTCTTGGCAACCGCCTCAGCGCCGACCGAGCCGCCGGCGCCCGGTTTGTAGTCGACGATGATCGGCTGACCCAACACCGCCTGCAGCTTGTCGGTGAGCAGGCGCGCATGTTGGTCGAGCGGGCCGCCGGCCGGGAAGCCGATGACGACCTTGATGGGCTTGTCGGGAAAGGCCGCCACGGCGGCGGCTGAAACCGACAGCCACAGCAGCGCGGCGATGCCTTTGCGGGCAATGTTCATGGGTGTCTCCTCGTTGTGAGGAGATCATAAACAGCCCCCGGCGTCCGCCTCGTCAGGGCTTGAGGGTGGCCTTGAACGTGATCTCGGGAACGCTGGCCAGCGCCTTCGACAGCGGGCAGCCTTCCTTGGCGCCGGTCGCCAGCTGCTGGAACTTCGCCTCGTCGATGCCGGGCACCACCGCCTCGAGCTCGAGCTGGATTCGGTCGATCTTGAAGCCCGGGCCGTCCTTGGCCAGCCGGACTGCGGCCTTGGTGTCGATCGAGGTCGCCGTCAGGCCGGCGCCCTCGAGCGCGAAGGCGAAGGCCATCGTGAGGCAACCGGCGTGCGCCGCGCCCAGGATCTCCTCCGGATTGGTGCCGCGCTTGTCGTCCTCGAAACGGCTCGCGAAACCGTAGGGGTAGTCCTTGAGCGACCCGGTTTCGGTGCTGATCAGGCCCTTGCCGGTCTTGCCGGCGCCTTCCCAGTGAACGCTCGCGTGCTTGTCTGCTGCCATGGAAGCTCCTCGTCGAAGGGGTTGAGAGTCTGCTCTTTTACGGCAGATCGGGCGCCGCGTCTGTYGGTCAATGGCGGTAGCGGAGCGTGGCCCTGCCGAGGCGGCGAGTCGCCCAGGTGACGACCGTCGGGGCTTCCCCGATGCGGGATGCATCCGGAGCGTCGTAGGCTCTCACGCTCTCTGGAGACAGTATGGATCGCCCGCATTACAAGTTCTGGCCGCAGCGCCTGCCCCGTTCGATCACCGTGCCCGCGACCTCGCTGTGGCACAACCTGGCGGTCAATGCCGCGCGCTACCCTCAGAAGCCGGCGCTGGTCTTCTTCGGCAGCGAGATCAGCTACGCCGAGTTCGCGGCGCAGGTCGAGCGGCTCGCCGGCACCCTGCATGCCCTGGGCGTGCAGCGCGGCGACCGCGTGATCCTCGACATGCAGAACTGCCCGCAGCTGGTGATCGCGCATTTCGCGATCCTGCGCGCCAATGCGGTCGTGGTCCCGGTCAATCCGATGAACCGGGCCGAAGAGCTCAAGCACTACATCACCGACCCGGACGCCAGATTCGCGATCACCACCGGCGACCTGGCGCCCGAACTCGCCAAGGCCAGCAACGCGCTCGATCCGAAGGACCGGCTGGCGCACATGATCGTCACCCAGTTCACCGACACCTTCGACGCCGAGGTCACGGGCGACGAGGCGCCGGCTCCGGCCTGGCGCGACTGGCTGCTGACGCAGCACCCGCTGCCGACCCTGGAAGGCGGTGCGGTGATGCGCTGGACTGATGCGCTCGGCGCCGGCCATGCGCCGCCCGAACACGTGGTGGGCGCCAACGACATGGCGCTGCTGCCCTACACCAGCGGCACCACCGGCCTGCCCAAGGGCTGCATCCACCACCATTCGAGCCTGATGCACAACGCCTGCGCCGGCCAGCTGTGGGGGCTGGGGTCGGCCGAGGCGGTGGTGCTGGCCGTCGTGCCGATGTTCCACATCACCGGCGTGGTGAGCATGATGCACACCACCATCCTCTTCGGCGGCACGCTGGTCATCATGCCGCGCTGGGACCGCGACGTCGCTGGCCGGCTGATCTCGCGCCGCAAGGTCACGAGCTGGACCAACATCCCGACCATGGTCATCGACCTGATGGCCAGCCCCAACTTCGCCAGCTACGACCTGAGCAGCCTGACCTACATCGGCGGCGGCGGCGCCGCGATGCCGCAGGCCGTGGCGCAGCGCTTGCTCGAGCAGTTCGGCCTCAAGTACCAGGAGGGCTACGGCCTCACCGAGACCGCCGCGCCCTCGCACGCCAATCCCTTTGAGAACCCCAAGCAGCAGTGCCTCGGCATCCCCTACATGAGCACCGACGCGCGCGTGGTCGATCCGGACACGCTGCAGGAAATGCCCATTGGCGAATCGGGCGAGATCATCATCCACGGCCCCGAGGTGTTCCAGGGCTACTGGAAGCGGCCCGATGCCACGGCCGCCGCCTTCGTCGAGTTCGAGGGCAAGCGCTTTTTCCGTTCCGGCGACATGGGTCGCATGGACGAGGACGGCTACTTCTTCATGACCGACCGCCTCAAGCGCATGATCAACGCCAGCGGCTTCAAGGTCTGGCCGGCCGAGGTCGAACTGCTGATGTTCCGCCACCCGGCGATCCAGGAGGCCTGTGTGATCGGCACCAAGGACGCCTACCGCGGCGAGTCGGTCAAGGCCGTGGTGGTGCTGCGCCCGACCCACAAGGACACCACCGAGCAGCAGATCATCGACTGGTGCCGCGAGAACATGGCGGTCTACAAGATCCCGCGCACGGTGCAGTTCGTCGATGCATTGCCCAAAAGCGGCAGCGGCAAGGTGATGTGGCGGCTGCTGCAGGAAGCGGAGAGCGGCGCGAAATAGGGGCTTGGCGCTTTTGGTTCCGTAGCGACGGACAGATCGCCATGCGCTTCCGCGGCGCATGATACGCAGTTGAAATACGGAGCGGGGCGATCGGCGCGCGTGCCGAGGACACTGGGTAGCCCCCTCCGCGAATGTCCCCCGGCTTCGCCTCCTCCTTTTTTTCGCTGCGGGGGCCACCCGATGCCCTCGGCACGGGAAGCGCTGGGTCGTGATGGTCGATCAACGACCGCTTCTATGGGGACTCTTTTGTCAAGCCTTGTCAATTGACGTATCGATCAACAATTACTTCATTGCGTAACACCTGTGTATTGCTGAGCGGGTGAGGCAGCTCAGTGG
>NZ_JBFUIU010000552.1:0-6122 GCF_056401695.1 Variovorax sp. P4_D9 | reverse complement strand
GAGGTCACGCGCTTCCAGGTCCGCGCGAAGACTGTCGATTGTAGTTGAAATTCCCTTTGAAATCAACTGCTTATAGCGCCGTTCGGCACGGTGGGCGGCGCTGGCCGTGAGGAAGATCTTGAGCCCGGCGTCGGGGAAGATCACGGTGCCCATGTCGCGGCCGTCGGCCACCAGCCCCGGCAGGCGCCGGAAGCTGCGCTGCAGCGCCAGCAGGGCGGCGCGCACCGCCGGCAGCGCCGAAACCTGCGAAGCGTCCATGCCTGCGGCCTCAGTGCGGATGGCCTCGCTCACGTCCTCGCCGGCCAGCAGCGCCTTGCCCTCGCTGAAGACGAGGGGCAGGGCGCGCGCCAGTTCGGCGATCCGGGCCTCGTGCCCGGCTTCGGCTTCGAGCCCGGCGCGGCGCATCGCCAGCCCGGTCACGCGGTAGAGCGTGCCCGAGTCCAGGTAGTGGTAGCCAAGCCGCCGCGCCACCTCGACCGTCAGCGTGCCCTTGCCCGAAGCGGTCGGGCCGTCGATGCAGATCACCGGCACCTCGGTCGCCTCGGCGACAGAGAACAGCGTCTCGAAATAGTCGGGGAAAGTCTTGGCGACGCAGTGCGGTTCGAGGATGCGCAGCGCGACGCCGGCCGGATTGAAGGCCGCCAGCGAGAAGCACATCGCCACCCGGTGGTCGTCGTAGGTCTTGATGCTGGCCGGGCGCCAGCCGGCCGCCGCCAGCGGGTGGACGCGGATGAAGTCCGGGCCGTCCTCCACAGTCGCGCCGAGCTTGCGCAGTTCGTTGGCCATGGCGTCGATGCGGTCGGTTTCCTTCACGCGCCAGCTGGCGATATTGCGCAGCGTGCTCGGGCCATCGGCGTAGAGCGCCATCACGGCCAGCGTCATGGCGGCATCGGGAATATGGTTGGCATCGATGTCGATCGCCTTCAGCGGCCAGGCGCCGCGCGCGATCGCCAGCCAGTTGGCGCCGCTGTCGACGCGGGCGCCCATCTGCCGCGCAGCGTCGATGAAGCGGATGTCGCCCTGGATCGAATCGGCACCCACGCCCTCGATGCGCATGCCGGTCCCTTCGGCGATGGCGCCGAGCGCGATGAAATAGCTGGCCGACGAGGCGTCCGCCTCGATGTGGATGTCCCCCGGCGAGCGGTACCGGCTGCCGGCCGGAATGGTGAAGCGCTGCCAGCCCTCGCGCTCGACCGAGATGCCGAAGCGCGCCAGCAGGTTCAGCGTGATCTCGATGTAGGGCTTGGAGATCAGCTCGCCGACGACGTCGATCACGATGTCGCGCCGTGCCGCCAGCGGAAGTGCGAGCAGCAAGGCTGTCAGGAACTGGCTCGAGACGTCGCCGCGGACGCGGATCGGGGCGTCGAGCTGCAGCGCGTCGAGCGTCACCGGATGGATCTGCAGCGGTGGGTAGCCCGGGTTGYCGAGGTAGTCGACGCGGCAGCCGAGCTGGGTCAGGGCGTCGACCAGGTCGCCGATCGGCCGCTCGTGCATGCGCGGCACGCCGCTCAGCGCGAACTCGCCGCCGAGCAGCGCCAGCGCGGCCGTCAGCGGCCGCATCGCGGTGCCGGCGTTGCCGAGGAACAAGGACGCCGCCGGCGTCTTCAGCTGGCCGCCGAGGCCTTCGATGCGCAGGACGTCGCCCTCGCGTTCGATGACGCAACCGAGCGCTGCGAGCGCGTCGAGCATGACCCGCGTGTCGTCGGAATCGAGCAGGTCGTGCACGGTCGTGGTGCCGCTGGCCAGTGCCGCCAGCAGCAGCACGCGGTTCGAAATGCTCTTGGAGCCCGGCAGGCGAACCGTGCCGGCGGCGCCCGAAAGCGCCGGTATGTCGAGAAAGGGGGTCGAGAACATCGTCAGTCGGGAGAGGCGCCGGCGCCGGGTTGCCACTTCGAGCGAACCCCGCTCGCGGCCGCGATCGCGTCCTCGAGCGCCTGTGCGTTGCCCGTGCGCACCAGCGCCTCGAGTTGCGCCAGGGCCTCGCGGAAGCCCTGGGCCTGCAGCAGCACCTGGTCGCGGTTGGCCAGCAGGACGTCGCGCCACATGGTCGGGTCGCTGGCCGCGATGCGCGTGAAGTCGCGAAAGCCCGGGCCGGCCAGTTCCAGGATGCTCCCCCCTTGAGGGTGCGCCGCCAGGGCGTTGATGAAGGCGAAAGCAAGCAGGTGCGGCAGGTGGCTCACGGCCGCGAAGGCGCTGTCATGGGCTTCCGGCGTCATCGTCACCACCTTGGCGCCGATCGCGGTCCAGACCTTCGAGGCCCGCTGGACGTTGGAGCGCAAGGTAGCCTTGATCGGCGTCAGCACCACCTGGCGCCCGGTGTAGAGGTCGGCGTCGGCATGCTCCACTCCCGCCACTTCCTTGCCCGCGATCGGATGGGCGGGCACGAAGGCGCCGATCTGGTCCTGCAGGCCGCGTCGCGCGGCCTCGATGACGTCGCCCTTGGTCGAGCCGACATCCATCACCAGCATCTGGTCGTTGATGCCGTGGCGAATGGCCTTGAAGGTCTGCTCGGAGGCGCCGACCGGCACTGCGATCAGCACCAGTTCCGCACCCGACATCGCCAGCAGCGCCGAGGGCGCCGCGACGTCGATCACGCCGAGTTGCCGGGCGCGCTCGGTGGTCGACGGCGACTTGCTGTAGCCGACCACCCGCTTCACCAGCTTGGCGCGCTTGAGCGCCAGGGCGAACGAGCCGCCCATCAGTCCGCAGCCAATCAGACCCAACTGTTCGATCATCGTCCAGTGGCCTCAGTGCCCGCCCGGCCGCCCGAAGGGCACTGAGCACCCCCTCGGGGGCAGCGATACGCGAAGCGATGAGCGTGGGGGCTTTTCATGCGGTGATCGGGTAGGCGCCGAGGACCTTGTAGAACGCGCACAGCTTGCGCAGTTCGACGAGCGCGGCGGCGACGTTGGGTTGCGAGGGGTGGCCGTCGAGATCGATGTAGAAGTAGTACTCCCACTGGCCGGTGCGAGCCGGCCGCGATTCGAAGCGCGTCATCGAGACGTTGTTGGCCTTGAGCGGCACCAGCAGGTCGTGCACCGCGCCGGGCCGGTTCGGCACCGACACCACCAGGCTGGTGCAGTCGCGGCCGGTCGCCGGCGGCAYCGCCAGCGTCTGCGGCAGGCAGATGATGGCGAAACGGGTGCGGTTGTAGGAGTCGTCCTGGATCGCGTGGGCCACGATGTGGAGCCCGAAGCGGGTGGCTGCCCGCTCGCTCGCGAGCCCGGCCCAGGCCGGGTTGCCGGCGGCCAGGCGGGCGCCCTCGGCGTTGCTGGAGACCGCGCGCCGTTCGGCATTCGGCAGGTGCTTGGCGAGCCAGGTCTGGCACTGCGCCAGCGCCTGCGGATGGGCCAGCACGGCCTCGATGCCCTCGAGGGAGTTGCTCGAGCGCAGCAGGTGGTGGCGCACCAGCAGGCTGACCTCGCCGACCACGTGGGTGGGCGAATGCAGGAACAGGTCGAGCGAACGCGTGACCACGCCTTCGGTGGAATTCTCGACGCCGACCACGCCGTACTGGGCGCTGCCGGCGGCGGTGGCATGGAAGACTTCGTCGAAGCTGGCGCAATAGACCAGGTCGGCGGCGCCGCCGAAGTATTCGACCGCGGCCTGCTCGCAGAAGGTGCCTTCGGGGCCGAGCACGGCGACCCGCTGCGGCGATTCGAGGGCCAGGCAGGCCGACATGATCTCGCGCCAGATGGCGGCCACGTGCAGCGCCTTGAGCGGGCCGCCGTTGCTCTGCTGCATCTTCTCGATCACCTGGGCGACGCGATCGGGCCGGAAGAAGGGCGTCCCCTCGCGCTTCTTGACCTCGCCGACCTGCTCGGCGACGCGGGCGCGCCGGTTCAGGAGGTCGAGAAGCTGCTGGTCCAGCGAGTCAATCTGCACACGCAGATCGGCCAGGCTCGAGGAGGAGGAATCGGGAGCGGAAGGGGGTGGTGCTGAGGCGGTCATTCGGGTCGGGAGCGCGTGCCTCTACGCACGCGACCGCTCGAATTCTCGCATGTAGCCCACCAGCGCTTGAACGCCGGCCAGCGGCATTGCGTTGTAGATGCTCGCGCGCATGCCGCCGACCGACTTGTGGCCCTTGAGCTGAAGCAGTCCGGCCTCGCGGGCGCCGGCCAGGAAAGCCTCGTTGCGGCTCTCGTCGGCCAGGAAGAAGGGAATGTTCATGCGCGAGCGGCAGCCGGGGTCGACCTTGTTGGCGTAGAAGTCCGAGCCGTCGATGAAGTCGTACAGCAGCCGCGCCTTGGCGATGTTGCGCGCCTCCATGGCGGCGACGCCCTTGAGATCGCCTTCCGTCTGCTGCGCGAGCCACTGGAAGGTCAGTCCGGCGATGTAGATGCCCCAGGTCGGGGGCGTGTTGTACATCGAGTGGTTGTCGGCGACGGTCTTATAGTTGAAGGCGCTCGGGCAGATCTCGAGCGCATGGCCGAGCAGGTCGTCGCGCACGACCACGATAGTCAGGCCCGCCGGGCCGAGGTTCTTCTGGGCCCCGCCGAAGGCCAGTCCCACGCGCGACCAGTCGACCGGCCGCGAGGCCACGTGCGAGGAGAAGTCGATCACCAGCGGCGCCTTGCTGCCGAGTGCGGCCAGGTCCGGCAGCTGCTGGAACTCGATGCCGTTGATGGTTTCGTTGGTGCAGACGTGGACGTACGAAGCGTCCGGCGACAGCTGCCAGCCGGCCGGGTCCGGCAGCCGGGTGTGGCCGTCCGCCGCGTTGCTCGCGACCACCCTGGCTTCGCAGTAGCGCTGGGCTTCCTTCTGCGACTTGCTGCTCCAGCTGCCCGTGATGACGAAGTCGGCGCGGGTCCCGCGCGACAGGTTCATCGGCACGATCGCGTTCTCGCCGAGACCGCCGCCCTGCATGAACAGGATGTGGAACTGCGAAGGCACCGCGAGCAGGGTGCGAATGTCGGCCTCGGTCTGCGTGCAGATCGCGCCGAACTCCTTGCCGCGATGGCTCATTTCCATCACGCCCATGCCGCTGCCGTGCCAGTCGAGCATCTCGGAGGCGGCCTGCTGCAGCACCGCCTCCGGCATCGCGGCCGGACCGGCGGAGAAGTTGTACGGGCGCGGACCCGCCGCCTTCGTCACTTCTTGGCGGGCGCCTTGGCCGGCGCTGCCTTGCCTGCGGGCGCTCCGCCCTGTGCACCCGGCGCGCCCAGCGCCTTGGCGACGCTGGCGTCCAGCGCGACCATCTTCGGCTCGATCGTGGCGCGGGTTTCAGTCACCAGCTTCTCGGTCAGCGCGGTCTGCAGCTTGGGATTGACCTCCTGGTACTTCTTGCTCAGCGGCGAGCTGATCCAGGCCAGCAGCTGGCGCATTTCTTCCTCGCTGAAGTTCTGCTCCATGATCGGCGACAGGGCGGTCGGTGCCAGCTGCACGGCCTTGTCGCGCACGATCGGATAGGCCTCGTCGAAGTACTTCTTGAGCTCGACATCGGCTGCCTTGGCGGCGGCTTCGCGCTTTTCGGCCGGCACCTGCGTCTGCAGGTACTGGGAACCGGCCTGGGCGATCGGGGCGCTCGACTGCTCGACCAGCCCGCGCGCCAGCGACTCCACGCCGGGACGCTGCAGCTCGATGAACTGCTTGATCATGGCCGCCTTGTCCTGGGCCATGGCCAGCGAGCTGCCGGCGAGCGTGGCCGTCAGGAGCGCGAGTTTGAATTTATTCACTGGGGATTCTCCGTTGAAGATGAGGTGGAAGGATCGTCGGCGCCGGGTTCATTCTCGATATTCGCGTCATTTTCGACGATGCGCTGCAGCCCGCTGAGCTTGGCGCCTTCGTCGAGTCCGATCAGGGTGACGCCTTGCGTCGCACGCCCCAGTTCGCGGATTTCGGAGACTCGGGTGCGCACGAGGACACCCTTGTCGGTGATGAGCATGATCTCGTCGTCGGCATGCACGAGAGTCGCAGCCACCACCTTGCCGTTACGTTCACTTTGTTGAATCGCGATCATGCCCTTGGTTCCCCGGCCATGTCGCGTGTACTCGGTAATGCTTGTTCGTTTTCCGTAACCGTTTTCGGTCGCGGTCAGCACGCTCTGCTCCTCGTCCTCGGCCACCAGCATGGCGATCACGCCCTGGCCGTCCTCGAGGGTCATGCCGCGTACGCCGCGGGCG
>NZ_JBFUIU010000551.1:0-6126 GCF_056401695.1 Variovorax sp. P4_D9 | reverse complement strand
GCGGCGGCGCCGCCGCCGCCGCCACCACGGTCGCCTTGCCGGGCTGGGCGCAGGCGCAGCAGGTGTCGCCCGGCATCGACATGGCGAGCAAGACCGTCACCGTGGGGGCGTTCACCCCGATCACGGGCCCGGTGCCTTTCTATACGATCCTCACGCATGCGGCGGACTCTTGTTTCAAGTGGGCCAACGACACCAATGCGCTGAATGGCTGGAAGATCAACTTCGTCACCTACGACGACGGCTACGAGCCGGCGCGCAGCGTCGCGGTGACGCGCCGCCTGGTCGAGGAGAACAAGATCTTCGCGCTGACCGCCGCGACCGGCACCGCCCAGTCGGTCGCCGTCATTCCCTACGCCAAGGAAGTGGGCCTGCCGATGATCGGCCCGATCGGCGGCGCCAGCGCGCTGTTTTCCGAGCGGCTGGTCTTCCCGTTGCTGCCCGACTACGGCTGGTCGGCGGCGTCGAATCTCGACTACGCCTGGAGCGGCCTCAACGCCAGTCGCGTCGCGCTGCTGTGGGAGAACGACGAACTGGGCCGCTCGGCCAAGCGCGGCTTCGACCTGTACATGGAAGCGCGCAAGAAGCAGCCGGCCGAGTCGATCCCGTTCGAGGTGCGCAGCACCGACTTCACGCCCCATGTGCGCCGGCTCGCCAACGCGAAGGCCGAGGTGGTGATCCTGTTCGGCTCCAACGCCAACCTGGCGGCTGCGCTCAAGGCCGCCGAGCGCATCAGCTACGAGGCCAAGTGGATGGGCCCCTTCTTCACGGCCGACCCGACCACCCGCAAGCTGGCCGGCCCGCTGCTCGACGGCGCCTACTTCTCCTCGTGGCTGCTGCCCGTCACTTCCGACGAGCCCGAGGTCAAGGCCTACCGCGACAACGTCGCCAAGTACTACCCGAACGACCCGATTGGCGTCTTCGGCCTCAACGGCTGGAGCAACGGCGCGCTGTTCGTCAAGGGCTTCCAGGCCCTGCTGGCGAGCGGCAAGCCCCTGACGCGGGAGAACCTCGTGGACGTGATGGAGACGATGAGCAACCAGACCATCGGCGGTGCGCGCAACGTGACCTTCCGGCCCGGCGACCATCGTGGCGTGCGCCAGGAGGGGATCATCCAGGCGATGCCCGACGGCAGCTTCAAGCTGCTGCGCGAGTTCCGGCCTTTCCCGGCCGAAGTGTTCGACGCCAAACTGTCCTGAGGAGCCGAGTTGACCACTGCATACGACGACTGGATCGGCCGCGAGGAAGAGCGCACCCAGCGCATCCTCGCGCCCGCGGTGCAGGCCATGGCCGCAACGCTGGACCTCGACACCGCACCTGCCGCCGGCGACCCGCTGCCACCGGGATGGCAATGGCTGTTCTTCAATCCCGCGGCGCGGCGCAGCGAACTCGGGCTCGACGGCCATCCGAAGCGCGGCGGTTTCCTGCCGCCGATCGATCTTCCTCGCCGGATGTGGGCCGGCAGCCGGGTGCGCTACCTGGCCGACCTGCCGGTCGATGCCGAGGCGAGCCGGCGCAGCCGCATCCTGAAGGTGGAGAACAAGGTCGGCAAGCGCGGCTCGCTCTGGTTCGTGACGGTGGCGCACACCATCGCCTGCCAAGGCCGTCCGTGCATCGTCGAGGAACAGGACATCGTCTATCGCGAGGCGACGCCGCCGGGCGCCGCGCCCGCGCCGGCGCCTCAGCGCCACGACGGCGAGGCCCAATGGGGCCGGGCGTTCCAGCCAGACACGACCATGCTGTTCCGCTATTCGGCGCTGACCTTCAACGGCCACCGCATCCACTACGACGCCGGCTATGCGCGCGACGAGGAAGGCTACCCCGGCTTGGTGGTGCACGGCCCGCTGACCGCGACTCTGCTGCAGCAGCTGGCGGTCGAACACGGCGGCTGCAGGCGGCTGGCGCAGTTCGACTTCCGTGGCGTCAGTCCGCTGTTCGTCGACCGTGCCTTCCGCCTCGAAGGGCAGGCCCTGGCCGACGGCAGCCTGGCGCTTTGGGCGCGCGGCCCCGACGGCGAACTGGCGATGTCGGCCAGCGCGGCCTTCGACTGAAGCCAGCGCACGCACCCAGACATTCACATCATTGAAACAGGAGACAAGAGACATGGCACAGCACTTGAGCGGACCGGCGAGCCTCGAAGGCCAGGTCGCGCTGATCACCGGCGGCGCAGGCGGCATGGGCCGCGCCATCGCGCAGGCCTTCAACGCGGCAGGCGCTCGCGTGGTCGCCACCGACCGGGCGGAGCACGAGGACATCGGCCCCGGCATCGCGTACCGCCGCTACGACGTCGTGTCGCGCACCGAGACCGACCGGGTGGTCGACGAGGTGATCGCCGAGCATGGCAAGGTGGACATCTTGGTGCTGTGCGCCGGCATCATCGCGCGCACGCCGCTGGCTGACAGCACCGATGAAGAATGGGACGCGATCATGTCGGTGAACCTGCGCGGCGTAGTCAACCCGACGCGCAAGCTGTTCCCGCTGATGTGCGAGCGCGGCTTCGGCAAGATCCTCGCGGCCGGGTCGATCGCCGCCAAGAACGGCGGCGTCGCGTCGGGCCCGGCCTACGTGGCCTCGAAGGCCGCGGTGCACGGAATGATGCGCTGGGTCGCGAAGGCCGGCGCGCCGCACGGCGTCTATGCCAACGTGCTGGCCCCCGGCCCGGTGGAGACCGCGATGTGGGCCAACGTCACGGGCGGCAGCGTGGCGCCGTCGGCCAACGCCACCGTGCCGCTCGGCCGCTACGGCAACGCCGAGGACATCGCGCAGGCGGCGCTGTTCCTGTGCTCGCCGGCCTCCAACTGGATCACGGGCACGTCGCTGGACATCAGCGGCGGCATGTGGATGGACTGACGAAGGACGCACCAGATGACAGACGCAGCAGCAGTGATCGGCTTCATCGGTCTCGGCGTGATGGGCGGACCGATGTGTCGCAACATGGCGCTCAAGCACGCGGGCGAGGTCGTCGCCTTCGACATGAACCCAAGCGCCTTCGAGGCGCTGGAAGGCACCCGGGCCCGCCGCGTGGGCACGCCGGCCGAGTTGGCGGCGCAGGCCGACGTGGTCTTCCTCTCGCTGCCCGGCGGCCCGCAGGTCGAGCAGGTCTGCCTCGGGCCGCAGGGCCTGAGCGCCGGCGGCCGTCGCCCCTCGGTCATCGTCGACCTGAGCACCACCACGGTCGAGAGCGCGCGCAGCGTCGGTGCCGCGCTCGGCAAGCGCGATGTCGAGTTTGCCGACGCGCCGGTGGCGCGCACCCGCGAAGCCGCGCAGCGCGGCGAGCTGAGCATCATGGTCGGCGCGAGCGAATCGTTGTTCGCACGCATCGAGCCGCTGCTGCGCTACATCGGCTCGGACGTGACGCGCTGCGGCGAACTGGGCTGCGGCCAGGTTGTGAAGCTGATCAACAACGCGTTGGTCTTCGAGCACACGATGGCGCTGGCCGAGATGATGGTGATCGGCGAGCGCGCCGGGGTGCAGCCGGGCGTGCTGCTCGACGCGGTCTCCAAGGGGTCCGGGGACAGCTTCGTGCTGCGCAACCACGGCCGCAAGGCGATGCTGCTGCGCCAGTTCCCCGATAAGGCCTTCCCGCCCGAATACGCGCTCAAGGACATCGGCTACATGCTCGAGCTGGCGAAGCAGGTGGGCACCTCGGCGCATGTCACCGAGCTGGCGCAGCGCTACTACGCGGCGACCGCGAGCCAGGGCTGGAGCGGGCGCTATTTCCCGGCGGTGATCGAGCTGATCGACCGCAATCTCGGTCCGGCGCCCGCCGCGGCCGCCGACAACGCCTGATCCCATGTCCGACTTCATCGGCCTGGTCTGGGCGGGCATCATCAGCGGCTCCTTGTACGCGATGGGCGCGATCGGCATCGTGCTCATCTACAAGAGCTCGAACGTCGTGAATTTCGCCCACGGCAACCTCGCCGGGTTCGCCGCCTTCCTGGTGTTCGGTTTCACGGCCGGGACCTTCGCCGACATGCCGTGGCTCGTGGGCGTGCTGCTGACGCTGGCGATCATGGTCGCGGTGATGGCGCTGAGCTACCTGCTGATCGCGCCGCTGGTGTTCAAGTCCGACCTGATCAGCACCATCGCGACGCTCGGCGTGGGCCTGGTCGTGCAGGGCCTGACGCAGTTGATGTTCGGCTCCAACGTGGTGTCGATGGAGCTGCCACTGCCTCGCTGGCGCCTGCACCTGGGGCTGCTCCAGGTGTCTTCCTACGACCTGGCGGTGCTGGTCGTGACGGCCATGGTGATCGGGCTGCTCTACCTGCTGATCGAGCGCACCCGCATCGGCATCGCCTTTCGCGCCGTGTCGGCGAATCCCTTCGCCAGCCGGGTCTGCGGGCTGAACCTGCGCGGGGTGCATGTGTTCTCGTGGGTGGTGGCCGGCCTGCTGGGGCTGGTCGCGTCGCTGCTGATCGTGCCGACCACCTTCCTGTCGTCCACCAGCGTCGCCTCCTTCATGCTGCAGTCCTTCGCGGCCGCCGTGGTCGGCGGCTTCAGCAGCTTGGCGGGCGCGGTGGTGGGCGGCATCTTCATCGGCGTCTTGATGAACCTGCTGTCGTTCTACGTCTCGGCGGAGTTCAACAACAGCTATCTGCTGGTGACGATCCTGCTCGTGCTCAATGTGTTTCCCAAGGGCGTGCTCGCCCTTCGAGGGGGTGCCCGTGTCTAGCCTGCCGATCCGTCCGACTCTCGCCTCCGCCGCCGCGGCGCCGTCCGGCCCCGAGGCCCGGCCCGCCGGCAGCGGCTGGGCCCGCAAGACCGGCAGCTCGCTCGGCCTGCTGGTGCTGCTGCTKCTGCCGCTGGTCTCCGGCGGCTACTGGACCTTCACCCTCGGCGTCTGTTTCGCAAACGCGATCGCGATCATCTCGGTGAGCTTCCTGGTGCGCTATGGCGGCGAGGTCTCGATCGGGCATGGCGTGTTTGTCGCGGCCGGCGCCTACACGGTCGCCCTGGTCGAGAAGTACCTGGGCCTTTCGCTGCTCGCCAGCCTGCYGCTGGCAGCGGTCCTCGGCGCGGTGCTCGGCGTGGTGTTCGCCTTTCCGTCGCGCAACATGTCCGGCATCTACCTCGCGGTGACGACGATGGCGTTGGCGCTGGCGATGCCGGAACTGCTGCTGCATTTCTCCAGCGTGTCCGGCGGCTACGAGGGGCTGTACGTGAAGCTCGACGCGCTGCCTGGCGTTCCCAAGAACCTGCAGCGCTACTACCTGCCGCTGATCGGACTGGTTGCCGCGGCCCTGCTGCTGCGCCACTTCCGGCGCTCGCGGCAGGCGATGGCGCTGCTGCTGATCCGCACCTCGGCGCATGCGGCCGAATCCTTCGGCGTGCGCCGCAGCTGGGCCCGGCTGTCGTGCATGGCGCTGAGCGCCGCGATCGCCGCCATCGGCGGCGCGCTGCTGTCCTTCAGCTCCTCCACCGTCTCGCCCAACAGCTTCACGCTGTGGACATCGATCTTCCTGCTGGTCGGCTCCGTGGTGTGCCTGCACGCGATGTCCTTCGCGGGCAGCCTGGTGGGCGGCATCTTCCTGACGCTGGTCCCCCTGCTGCTCGCCGGTGCCGGCGACTGGGTGCCTATCCTCTACGGCGGCGCGCTGCTGGCGGTGGTGCTCGGCGTCAACGCGCTGCCGGCGTCCGTGCGGGCACGGCTCGAGGGAGGCCACTCATGAGGGTCGCRGCCGCCATGGATTCCACGCTTCCGCTGGTCGTGGACGACCTCGCACTGTCCTTCGGTGGCATCCAGGTGCTGCAGGGCATCGCGCTGCGGATGCAGCCGGGCGAGATCACTGGGCTGATCGGCCCCAACGGCGCCGGCAAGACCAGCTTCTTCAACTGCCTGACCGGGCTGTACGCGCCGCAGCAGGGCCGCATGCGCCTGGGCGACATCGCCCTCGAGGGCATCGCGCCGACCGGCCGCGCCGCGCTCGGCTTCTCGCGCAGCTTCCAGCACGTGGCGCTGTGCCCGGAACTCAGCATCGTCGAGAACGTGACGATCGGGCTGGATCGCCAATCGGCCGCGGGCTGGCTCGATGCCTTCCTGCCGCTGCCGCGCGGCCGCCGCGAGCGTGCGCTGCATCGCAAACTCGCGCTGGCAGCGCTGGCCCGGCTCGGCATCGCGCAGGTGGCCGA
>NZ_JBFUIU010000550.1:0-6133 GCF_056401695.1 Variovorax sp. P4_D9 | reverse complement strand
ACGTGCTGCAGGTACAGCGCCTCGACGTGGAGAAGCAGCTGATCGTCGGCCACACCGACACACCGGGCGACGTGCGCGTGATCTTCCTGCACCAGGTGTTGACCGCGCGCAGCGCTGAGACTGGTCAGCAATTCAACCTCGACACATGGCTTGAGGCCGTTCGCATCGCGCGCCGGCGCCGGGCCTGACGCACTAATCCCAGTGGCACCGACTGGGCATGCTTACTTGGCCGGCCGCCTCCCGATCGCGGATCCAGCCCCGAGACCGGAGCGCGACTCGCCAACAGTTATGCAAGCTAGCAGGAAAGTCTGCTCCTGGCCGACAGCGGACGTACTTTAAAAACGGCGTCGACGTGGTCGCGCGACGATGGCGCGCTGCCGGTAAATCGCGTTCTTCACAGCATTAATCCCCACCCATAAAGCATCCGCAAGCACCGGCTGCGAGTACCACCCCGAAGCGTACAGACGGAAGACGTCGACCTCATCCTCAGGCGACAGATCCCGAGGTCGGCCGAAAACCTGCCCCCTTTCCCTCGCTGCAACCCTTCCAGCCATGCAGCGCTCGCGGATGATGGATCGCTCGAATTGAGCGACCGCACCGAGGATCTGCAAGACGAGTTCCCCCATCGCCGACGAGGTATCCACCGGCTCCGTAAGCGACTTGAGGGCACAGCCAGCGATGCGAAGGCGCTCCAGCAACGAAAGGAGATCCTTGAGGCTGCGGGCCAAGCGATCGATCTTGTAGACCACCAGCGTTTGACCAGGTTGAAGAGCGGAGAGGGCCTTGTGCAGTTCGGGGCGCGGCCCGACACCGCTGGTCTTCTCAGCAAAAACCCGTCGAACCCCGGCGCGCCGAAGCGCATCAAGTTGAAGCCGAGTCTCCTGATCGCTGGTTGAGACTCTGGCATAGCCAATCACCCGCCCCCTTTCTCAAGATGCCAGCCACTTGAGAAGGCCGATATAGCCGCCGACAACCCAGGCGATGATGATGACCCAAGCGATAAGGGGGTGAATCGCGTTGGGGCGGGCCATATCGCCAGCTCACGCTCACCAGGTCGAGGCTTCGCGAAGGTACGAAGCCGACCCCAGGAACGGCACGGCGGATGAAAGATGCCAGGGCAGCCGCCCTGCCAGGTCAACGCATCACGTTCGGCGTCGTAGCAATCGACGCCAAGCTCGGCGTAGTGATTCGTCTTGCGGACGAACAGAGCAGCGACGGCTGTCATGCCATGAACCCGATGATGAAGGCTGCATCGGGCGCACCTGGGCGCACGCGTCGAAGAAGTGGGGATGAGGGCGACGGCCCTCTGCGGTCAAGTCGTCCTGCCAGTCGCTCCAGTTGCGCAGGATCACGAATTGGCGGGCGGTGCTGCTCACAGCAGGCCCTTCAGCAGCGCAACGGTAGCGACCGCAGCGAGAGCGCCGAGCCGCCAGCCGTAGCCGCGAATGATGGTCTGGAGGAAGCGCTTCACAGAGATTCCCCCGCGACCGGCTGACCCTTCGCCATGTAGGTCAAATCGATGACGACCTGCCCGGCGTCCGCCTCAGCGGTAACCGTCAGACCATCGAGGCCGTCTTCTTCGGCGTCACGCAGGAGGGCAAGGATTGCGCCCTCCAACTGCGCGAGCCGAGCGGCCTGCATCGCATCACGCGTTTGCATGGTGCACCCCTCAAGCAGCAGACTTGGGGGCAAGTGCTGCCGCTTTGGCCAGCCTCGGAGCCACCGAAAGACCGCCCTTGCTGTCCACGTAGATGCTCGAAGGGTGCAGGAGGTACTCGCCAGGAGCGTAGAACAGCGCAGCGCCGTCCTTGTCCTTCGGGAGAATGATTTCGACCTTGGTCGGATACGGGTCCGGCTGGCCCTCGCGATCCAGCAGATGCATCCACACGTCCTGGAACGACAGGTCGTAGGGCTTGCCGGTGGCTTTGGCGTTGCCCGTCATGCGACGAACGGCCGTGCTGGTGACGGATACTTTGATCATGGGTGGCTCCAGTTGATGCATTCACCTTGAATGCAGAGCCGGTTGTATCCGTGCATGCACATTGAATGCAAGCACTTTCGTATGATGCATGCACCCTGTAGGCAAAATGTCACATTCAAGGAGTTCCCGATATGCCCACGACGATGAATCTGCTAGACACCGCGCTCGCACAGCAGCCGGCGCCGTTTTGGACTCAGCGCCTGAAGCTCGCCAGGAACACGCTCCACACGGCCAAGGTGCGCGGTCACCTTTCGCCTGCTATCGCTGGAGCGCTCGCCGAAGAATTGGGAGAAGATGCGAGGGAGTGGATCGTTGTCGCCGCCCTTGAATCAGAGCGGGACAGCGCCTGCAAAACGCGGATGATCAAGCGATTGACCACCGCTGCAAAAAGGTAATTTGTGAATGAGCTCCCGCTTTCGGCATGTCGCACTGATCGGTAAATACCAGGCCTCCGGCGCCCGGGCGCAATGCGGCGCGCATGACGACATCATGGAGGGCATCGGCGCCTTCCTCGAATCGCAGGGCTGCAAGGTGTTTGTCGAGAAGTCGCAGGCGGACGCGGTCGAAACCGGCCCCTATCCCGCACTCACGGTAGAGGAAATCGGCCAGCAATGCGATCTCGGCCTGGTGGTCGGCGGCGACGGCACCATGCTCGGCATCGGCCGCCAGTTGGCGCCGCACGACGTGCCGCTGATCGGCATCAACCGCGGCCGGCTCGGCTTCATCACCGACATCTCGCTCGACAACTACCAGGCCACGCTGATCCCGATGCTGGCCGGCGACTACGAGGAAGACCTGCGCACGCTAATGAAGGCGCGGGTAGTGCGCGACGGCGAGTCGGTGTTCGACACCCTGGCGATGAACGACGTGGTGGTCAACCGCGGYGGCACCTCGGGCATGGTCGAGCTGCGGGTCACGGTGGGCCGCCATTTCGTGGCCAACCAGCGCGCCGACGGCATGATCATCTCGACGCCCACCGGCTCGACCGCCTATGCGCTGTCGGCCGGCGGACCGCTGCTGCATCCCGCGGTGCGCGGYTGGGTGCTGGTGCCGATCGCGCCGCACACGCTGTCGAACCGGCCCCTGCTGCTGCCCGACGCCGACGAGGTCACGATCGAACTGGTCGGCGGGCGCGATGCCAGCGCCAATTTCGACATGCAGTCGCTGGCCCAGCTGGTCATCGGTGACAAGGTGATGGTGCGACGCTCGGATTACCGGGTGCGCTTCCTGCATCCGCGCGGCTGGAGCTATTTCGACACCTTACGCAAGAAAATGCATTGGAACGAAGGGGGATCTTGAGATGGCGTTGAGGCGCATTGCGCTGCGGGATTTCGTGATCGTGCGGGCGCTCGAGCTCGATTTCTCCACCGGCTTCACGGTGCTTACCGGCGAGACCGGCGCCGGCAAGTCGATCCTGATCGACGCGCTGCAGCTGGCGCTGGGCAACCGGGCCGATGCCGGCGCGGTGCGCGAAGGCGCCGAGCGGCTGGACGTCAGCGCCGAGTTCGATGCCGATCCCGGCCTGGCCGGCTGGCTCGACGAAGGCGGCTTCGAGGGCGGCGACGCCCTGCTGCTGCGGCGCACGGTCGACCTCCAGGGCCGCAGCCGCGGCTGGATCAACGGCAGCCCGGCCACCGCGACCCAGTTGCGCGAGCTCGGCGACCGCCTGCTGGACATCCATGGCCAGCACGCCTGGCAGAGCCTGACCCGGCCCGAGGCCGTGCGCGGATTGCTCGATGCCTATGCCGGCGTCGACACCGGTGCGATCGAGAGCGCCTGGCAGCTCTGGCGGCAGGCGATCGGCGCCCTCGAAACCGCCCGCTCGGCCCAGGATTCCCTGCAGCGCGAACGCGAACGCCTCCAATGGCAGGTCGCCGAGGTCGCCAAGCTGGCACCGGGCGAGGACGAGTGGGAAGAGCTGTCGGCGAGCCACAGCCGCATTTCCAACGCCCAGGCGCTGATCGATGCCGCCGAGGGCGCCGGCAACGCGCTCGAGGACGACGACAGCGGCGCTCTGGCGGCGCTCGGCCGGGCCCTCACGCTGCTGCAGAACTGCGAGCACATCGAACCGGAGTTCAAGGTGCTGGCCGAGGTGCTGGCCTCCAGCGTGGCTCAGGCATCGGATGCCGCGCATTCGCTGCACAGCTACCTGCGCCAGGCCGACACCGACCCCGAGCGGCTGGCCGAACTCGACGAGCGCATGGGCAGCTGGATGTCGCTCGCGCGCCGCTACCGGCGTCCGCCGGCCGAGCTGCCGGCCCTGCTCGCCGGCTGGCAGGCCGAGTTGAAGGCCCTCGACGCGCAGAGCGACCTCGAGGCACTCGAGCGCACCGAGCAGTCGGCACAGCAGGCCTACCTGAAAGAGGCCAAGGCGCTGGCCAAGGCCCGCAAGCAGGCGGCGCCCAAGCTCTCGCAGGCGGTCACGCAGGCGATGCAGGAACTCGGCATGAAGGGCGGCCGCTTCGAGGTCGCGCTGCAGCCGCTGGCGCAACCGGGCCGGGCCGGCCTCGAAGAGATCGCCTTCTTGGTCAGCGGCCATGCCGGCAGCACGCCGCGTTCGATCGGCAAGGTGGCGTCCGGCGGCGAGCTCTCCCGCATCGCGCTGGCCATCGCCGTCACGACCAGCGAACTCGGCGCCGCCCAGACGCTGATCTTCGACGAGGTCGATGCCGGTGTCGGCGGTGCCGTGGCCGAGACCGTCGGCCGGCTCATGAAGCAGCTCGGCCGCGATCGCCAGGTGCTGGCGGTGACCCACCTGCCGCAGGTGGCGGCCTGCGCGGACCACCATCTGGTGGTCGCCAAGCGGCAGACCGCCGCCAAGGGCCAGGACGCGGCCCGCACCGAAAGCAGTGTCGCCGTGCTCGACGGCGAAGGCCGCGCCCAGGAGGTCGCCCGGATGCTGGGCGGCGAGCGCGTCTCCCGAACCTCGCTGGCGCATGCGCGCGAGATGCTGGGCCAGAAGGCACAGGCGGCCTAGCCATGAGCCTCGAACTCGTGCTCATCACCGGCATGTCCGGTTCCGGCAAGTCGGTCGCCCTGCACGCGCTCGAGGACGCAGGCTACTACTGCGTCGACAATCTGCCGCCCGAGCTGCTTTCGCCCTTCATCGCGCTGCAACAGCAGCAGCATGTCGCCAAAGTGGCGATCGCGATGGACGTGCGCAGTGGTGTCTCGCTGCCCCTGGTGCCGCAGCAGCTCGAATGCCTGCGGCAGCAGGGCATTTCGCTGCGCTCGCTGTTCCTCGACGCCACCACCGATGCCCTGGTGCGCCGTTATTCCGAAACCCGGCGCCGCCATCCGCTGTCGCGCCAGGAAGGCCGCACCGACGCGCCCGAACAGCAGCGCGTGCTGATGCAGGCGATCGAGCTCGAGCGGGAACTGCTCGCCGACCTGCGCGATGGCGCCGACGTGGTCGACACCAGCATCATCCGACCGGCGCAGCTCCAGAGCTACGTCAAGGCGCTGATCTCGGCACCCGACAGCGCGCTGACCCTGGTGTTCGAGTCCTTCGCCTTCAAGCGCGGCGTGCCGCTCGATGCCGACTTCGTGTTCGACGTCCGCATGCTGCCCAATCCGCACTACGTGCCGGCCCTGCGTGCGCTGACCGGACGCGATGCGCCCGTGATCGAGTGGCTGCGCGAGCACGAGGATGTCGCCCGCATGTACGGCGACATCGAGCAGTTCCTGCAGCGCTGGCTCGACGCCCTGGCGCGCGACCATCGCAGCTATGTCACGGTGGCCATCGGCTGCACCGGCGGCCAGCATCGCTCGGTGTTCCTGGTCGAGCAGCTGGCGCGCGGCTTCGGCGCCCGGTGGGCCGCGCTCAAGCGGCACCGCGAGCTCGACAGCGTCTAACTTAACTAAGGGTTCGCGCAAAAATAACTTGATAAACTTTGTGGGATGTGTTCTAAAGCGCAATGCAGATTGCATTCGCGATAGAGCAGATCGAGTCGAAGTACCGATCGCTGGCAGCAGTGCTGGACGAGCGGGCCCGTCGGCATTGGGCGGCGACTGAAGCGCGCGCCTACGGTTGGGGTGGCGTCAGTGCGGTGAGCGACGCCACCGGAATGTCGCCGAACACGATACGCAAAGGGCGTCAGTGCGGTGAGCGACGCCACCGGAATGTCGCCGAACACGATACGCAAAGGGTTG